>CAYRMJ010000009.1:0-26277 GCA_964425415.1 uncultured Thermoplasmata archaeon
GCAACATTTTGCTCGTCCGGTCTACACCCCAACTTCATTCACTAGTAGAGACAGGAAAAATAAACAATTATCTCATATTCAATAAAATGCAGGGGAGATGGGGCCGCCGAGATTTGAACTCGGGTCGCCACCGCCCCAGGGTGGTAGGATGCCAAGCTACCCTACGGCCCCGCTGCTTGGCACCGGGCGCTGCAGTCCCGGATGGGCCCGCCCGGATTTGAACCGGGGACCTCCGCCTTGTAAGGGCGACGTCATAACCACTAGACCACGGGCCCTTTTGAGATGTGATGGGAAACCGATATTTAATTTTTTACATGAAATTGTATCTCCCTATTTTTCTGTATTTCTCTCTTTTTCTTGAGCCATGGAAATCCATCGCAGTAAGGAAAATCCTTGTACTGTTCGCAACTCTTACATATATTTCTCGTTTTTTTTGCGTTGAACACATTGTATATTATCATTACTGCTATAACAATTATTAAAAGGTAAATACGAGAATTGCCACTAGCAAATTGTATTGCGGTTATTTCAAATCCGAGAGATAAGCCCAAAACCATCCTAAATAAGATATGCACTTTTTTGCTGAGTTTTTCATCATCTAAAAAAAATTTTCTTATTAAGGCTATGCCAAAAAATACAACTCCCAGATAAAAAAGCTCAAGATATGTAAAACTAAAAAATAACCAAGCAATATTAATCAATAAAATTGTGAATAGTGCACTGGAGTACGTGAAAAGACAGCCCATGCACACCTTATATCCCCTCACAGTAACAACGTGTTTTTCATATCTCTTGCACAGAGGATGGTGTGAAAGAATAAATGGGTCCTCATCAATGGCTCGTTTAATTCTCTGCTTAATTGAAAAGGTCTTGAGTTTCATTGCCTCCAACACTCTCAAAAAATTAGAAGGAAGAATATTTCACTGTGGCGGTGGTGGCGGAGGTGGAGGTTGCTGATAATACTGCTGTGGTTGCGTTGGCTGTTCTTCCCATTTTATTAAAAAATACACTAATGCCGCCGGCCAGCACAATATCAGCAGGATTATAAAAATAACCCAGCTGCCGGTAAATTTTTTGTTTCCCATATTTTTCACCTCATTGTTTTTGGCTCATCTATGCGCCTAAATCATGCATGCATTCAGAAAGATATAAAACTTTCTATTCACATATTTAAAAAAAGATCTCTTATTGGCAATCCTTATATCTTTTTCAATATGTAGCCAAATCATGGAATTCAAAATAAAAGACGCTATGCTCTCTCTGGATATCTACGCATGGATTGAAGAGAACAGAGATAAAATTGAAGGTGGATTCATAAAGAAGATATATCAGGTAGGTGAGAAAGAATTTTTAATAAAAATATACAAGGATAGCACAAGAACCTTGTATGTGAATCTAAGAGGGCAGATATTCTTTGGAGAGCGAGAAACCCCTGACACACCCAGCATGTTTGCAATGTATCTGCGAAAGAGATTCAATAACGCGAAGATCATTGCAGTGGAGCAAGTGAATTTTGACAGAATCATAAATTTGAAAACAAAGGACTATGAATTGATTTTTGAGTTGTTTGGTGGTGGAAATGCGATTGTTACAAAGGAGGGAATAATTGAAAGAGCCTATGTGGAAAGAGAGTGGAGACATAGAACCGTGATGCACGGAGCTCTTTACACTCCCCCCTTACCAAAAAATAATCCCATCAATGATAGAGACAAAATTTGCGAAATCATTGAAAATTCAAAGAAAGATTTGGTTAGAACATTAGCTTCTGAGTACAACCTTGGACGTTACGCTGAAGAGGTGTGCTTTAGAGCCAATGTAAATAAAAATGCAAAGAATGTTAGTGGTGAAGAATGCGAGAGATTGAAAAATGCTATGGCGGAGCTATTCAACTTTGATGGCTGTTACATTTATGACGGCTTTTTCTCACCCATTCCCATGAAATCTCTTGGAAAAGAAATAGAACATTACGAGAGCTTCAATGATTGTTTAAATAAGTACTTCGCACCGCAAGAAGAAACAAAAATTGAGAACATCAAATTGAAGAATATAAAAGAGATGCAACTTGCAAAAATTGAAGAGTTCCGAAAAGAAGAGGAGTTGAACAAAAAAATTGGCGATAAGATATACGAGCACTTTCAAGAGGTGGAGGATATAATATCAAAAGCAAAGAGCGGAGAAATAAAAAGAGATGGAAAAAACAGAATCAAAGTTAATTTTGATGGGCTTGAGTTTTACATATTTGTGAATTTATCGCCGGGAGAGAACGCCTCAGTATACTACGATCGCGCTAAAAAAATAAGGGAAAAAATCAAAGGTGCAAAGAAGGCCATTGAGGAAATTGATGAAAAAATAAAGAAGGAGAAAAGAGCAATTAAATCTAAAAAGAGAAAGCGCAGAACCTTCTGGTTTGAAAAATATCGCTGGTTCATAAGCTCAGAAAATAAGCTGGTGATAGCTGGGAGAGATGCAAAAACCAATGAAGAGGTTGTGAAGAAGCATCTTGGAGATAAGGACCTGTACATGCATGCGGACATTCATGGCGCGCCTAGCGTGGTGATAAAAACAGGGGGCGAAGAAGTAGGAGATGCAACACTGCAGGAAGCGGCACAATTTGCTGTTAGTATGTCAAAGGCATGGAACGCAGGATTTGGAAATTTGAGTGCATATTGGGTTTATCCATCACAGGTCAGCAAGATGGGCGAAAGCGGAGAATATGTGGCAAGAGGCGCGTGGGTCATTCATGGAAAGAGAAACTACATACACAAAGTAGCATTGCGTCTTGCGGTGGGCTGGATAAAATACGAGAATACGGATATTGTAATGTGCGCACCTGAGAGTGCGTTGCGTGCAAGAACAAGCTCTTACATCATAATAGAGCCGGGAGACATCAAAAAGGAATTGGGTGCAAAGAAAATAGCCGAAGAGTTAAAGGCCCCGATTGATGATATTCTACGCATTTTGCCGCCGGGTAAGCTGAAAATAATTAAGAAAGCATAGCAACTATAGCTTTGAGATCCTCTCTACTCAACCTCCCGGTAATTATTATCTGGGAATTGCTTTTCTCAGCAAGATCCGCCAGTAGCTTCATGTAAGCGTAGAGTTTAAGAGTCTTCCAGCCGATGACCATACCTTCCAAATTATGGAGCACAATTCTCTTTCCATTTTTAAGAGCATTCTCAATTTCGTAAAGTACATCCATTCTCATGGTGTCAGGGCTGTACTCTCCTCCGCGTCGTACCCAGATGCTCTCAATATTCGGACATACCTTATCAGGGTTCTCAGAAGTTACGCAGAGAGCGTTTTCAATCTTAGAAGGAGAATCTTTTATTGAAAAAATCCCATAGCTCACAAAATCGTTCAATGACATTTTTTCATCAAACATACCCTCTATTTTCTCCCGCACTTCATCCTCAAGAAGCTTGACATCATCGCCCAGAAGCACAAATCCCCCGTCGTACTGAGAAGACACATCAATAACATCTTTGAGAAACATGAGGACTCTATCCACAGAATTGAACGCGCGTATATATGTAATTCCTTCCAAAATCACAATTCCGCTCGGATTCTGACGCCAAAACTCAATTATTGTGTATTCTATTTCAAATTCCAAACGCTCTGGAAGAATGGAGTTTTCAGCGTCCACTTCGCTCAACCATATAACTGGAACCGCACGACCAACAAATTTCTGTATCCATTGTGTGCTTCTTGTGCTTATGATAAGACTCGGCTTACTATTTGCGATTTTCTTAACAAGGTTATAGCCTCCATCGTAGATAAGATAAGCTCTGTTGGACTCAATATCCAAAGTTGGCTCATTTTCAAGTTTTTCGTAAGATGTGGGTATTTTGAAGAGCTTGTATCTTGAAAGCATGTATGCCATGAAAGCAGCTGAAAACACTAAGGTGAGAGAGGTGGGATCAGGATAGATGTTTCTATCAACCAATACAATAACATTCGCAACCACAGGCACGATCACGGCTATGAATAGGGTGGTAACCAAATAGTAATCTATCTTCGTGTGCAACTTTCTTATGTTCAAAACAAGCACCGCAAATGACAAAAGAATGCAGAAGTAGGAGTATGGGACATGGAGATAATTCATCACTGGACCCCATGTTCCCTCATACCTCACATGCCCATCACCCACATATACCTCTTTAAATCCAACGAAAAACAGATGATTGAAAGGAGAAGTTAGAACAAAAAATATGCTTATGAGAGGTGGTACAAGAAGAATCAGAGGTGTGTATTTGAACCGCATCAGTTTGCTTCTGATGGGGGTGGTGAGAACAGACATCAGAACTGCGTATGGTGTGAGTGCAATTCCCACAAATTTAAGGAGATAGAACGCTAAGGATATATTGCCCCAGAGAAGGTAATAGAAGAACTCGGATGTCACCCATATACCTGCAACCAAGCCCATCAGTGAAAAATAAAGTTTAGATTCGGTGTTTGGACTTCCAGTATATAACCTATATGTCAGATACGCAATAATCACTGCCCCAGCTCCGTAAGGCATCCAATACCAACTCATTTTTCATCACCCCTAACCTCATTTGAATCTATCACAAATCTTGCTCTCAGGCCCTCTGGGAGGGCTCGGTGCTTCACCAATATGGCTTCTCTGAATCCATTTCCGATTTTTCTCAGGTGAATTATAGTCTTCGCATTGTGCTGCAGTGTGTGTCCACCAATGGGCTTCAGTTCTCCAGTGCTTGTGTCCATGTACACCTGATTTGTAATTATAACTGCAACATTACTCTTTCTGGCCATGGAGCTTAGCACTGAAAGTTGCCACGCCAATGATTTTTGTGAGCTCAAATCCTCACCCACGCCCCGCTCCGCACGATAGTGTCCCGTTAGAGAATCCACTATCACCACCGAAAAGTTATCTTTTTTGCTCACCAATGTGGACACTTTTTCAATCACGTCAGCTTGTTGTGAGAGCCGATAAACTTTGTAAAAAACAATATTTTTAGCTATATTCTCATCTCCTCCAAGTTGCCTGAATCGTTCCAATGACACTCCTTCTGTGTCAATATAGACCACCATGCTCCCTGTCTTTGCAACTCTTATGGCTGTTTGGAGACACAGATTCGTCTTACCACTTCCAGCCTCTCCGTAAATCTCAGTTATGCACCCTCTTTCAAAGCCGCCCCCGAGCATATCATCAATGGTGGAGCACCCACTCGGAATCCGCTTACACACGACAGCCCCAAGAGTTTTATTCTAAATAAATTTACCGCGCTGGAAATTTACACCATGCTAATTTTTAAATACACACCGATGATAAAGGGAACCAATGGGCATTGCTCACGAGATGGCAAAAAAGCAGAGAGAAATAAGCGTGGCTGAGTTTTTTCAAAAGAACAAGCATATTTTAGGTTTTGATTCTCTGACAAAATCGCTGGTGGTAAGCGTAAAAGAGGCTGTGGACAACGCGCTGGACGCATGCGAAGAAGCGCAAATATTACCAGACATACTGGTTGACATAGCACAGGTGGGAAAGGACGAGTACCGCATGATTGTGGAAGACAACGGCCCGGGGATAGTGAGAAGAAACATACCTCTTGTTTTCGGTAAACTTCTATACGGCTCAAGATTTCACGCGCTCCGCCAATCTCGCGGGCAACAGGGCATTGGAATCAGCGCGGTAGTTTTGTACGGACAGCTCAGCTCAGGCAAACCTGCAAGGGTCATATCAAAGATAAAAGAAGATGAAGTTGCTTATGAGGTTCTTCTCACAATAAACACAAAAACCAACGAGCCGAGAGTTATAAAGGAAGAGCCAATAATATGGAACCGAGAACAGGGAACGAGAATTGAAGTTACCATGAAAGCGAGATACACCCGCAGCAAACAGAGTGTTTATGAATATCTGCAACAGACAGCGATTGTGAATCCTCACGCAAAGATAACTTTGATTGAGCCGGACGGCAGGAAAACGGTATTCAAAAGAGTTACTGAAAATTTGCCGCCTCCAGTGCAGGAAATCAAGCCGCATCCTCACGGAATAGAGCTTGGTGAGTTCATAAACATGGCTCGCACCACGAAAACTTACAGACTCACATCATTTTTAACCACTGAATTTTCAAGGGTAAGCCCAAAAATCGCAGAGAAAGTTTGTAAGGTTGCTTATCTCTATGGAGAAATGAGACCTCAGGAACTCTCCCTGAGTGAGGCTAAACGCATATTGAACGCTTTCTCAGAGGTGAAGCTACGCGCCCCGCCCACTGATTGCCTATCACCCATTGGAGAAGTACTCATAAAAAAAGGTCTGAAAAACGTGCTTGGCTCACTTCGCCCCGGATTTTACGCACAGCCTATCACTAGGGAGCCCAGCGTGTACGGGGGCAATCCATTCATAGTTGAGGCAGGAATGGTCTATGGTGGTGATTTGCCGAAGGACCAGCCTGTGAGAATACTCAGATTTGCAAACCGCGTACCGCTGCTTTATCAGCAAGGTGCTGATGTGATAACAAAGGCCGTTAGCAGTGTGGATTGGCGCAGATACGGTTTGGAACAGAGGGGAGGACAGGGCATACCCGTTGGTCCAGCGATAATTCTTGTGCATGTGGCTTCAACGAGAGTTCCGTTCACATCCGAGGCAAAGGAAGCAATCGCTGAAGTTCCAGAGATCAGAGCTGAAATTGAGCTTGCACTGAAATCTCTTGGTCGCCAGCTTAAGATGTACAGAGTGAAGAAGGAGAGAAAGAAAAAGCTAAGCGAGAAATTTTTCATAGTAAGCAAGCTCCTGCCTGAGATCGCAAAAAAGAGTGCAGAAATAGTGGAAAAGCCCGTTCCTAAGCTTGAGCCAGTTATCTCAAAAATAATGAACGTTGTGTGGATTGACGAGGAGATAGTGAGGGAAAATCCTTTTGTTATTGTTAAGGTGCGTGTTGCAAACTTCACAAACGGTCAAATGAGCTTCAAGCTCTACGGAGATTGCCCATTGGGCGAGATTGTGGAAACTGATGGTGTGTTAGATGAAGACTACGTGCGCTGGGATGTGAACATAGAACCTGTAAGCTATAAGCATTTTTACATCAAGCTTAAAGATGCTAAGGGCTACACAGAAACAAATTATTATGTTGAAGGAATAAATCCATCAAAGGTGATTGGTGCTGAACCTTTGCCCGGAGATTGGAAGATAAAGCTTGATTTTGTTGAAGAGCTGGAGGTGAGCGAAGATGAGCAGTGAAGATGCTCTTAAAAGACTATACGAAATAGCGGAGGACATATACGAGCAACTTGACAAGGGAGAGATACCGCACATGAAGCTGGCTGCAAGACACAAAGGAAACATAGTGTTTAACAACAAGCTGGGAGTGTGGAAGTACGGTGAGAACAGAATAACAAGATCCGCAAAAAAACTTGATGGCGGATACATGATTCTGCGCACCCTTTACATTATGGAATTCATAAAGGAGATGATAAGAACCAACAAATCCTCCACTCTGAGAGAAATGTACTACATATCCGAAGGCTGGGGTTTGGCAAAGTTTCACTCTCAGGATGAGAGCAACAAATTGGCAGAGGACTTGGAGATAATAACCGGTGCCATGAGAGAAGATTTCAAGCTTAGACCTGAAGAGGACGGAGCAAGCGTAATTGGAAACATAACTGTGGAAGAGATAAACCGCAAAGGAAAACCCATGAGAATTAACTGCCGAGATGATGTTGGAGATAGTGGATACTTAATCCCCTACAATGTGGAAAAGGAAAAATTAAAGTTTGTGGATGTTGATGCGGATTTTGTAATAGGTATTGAAACGGGCGGTATGTTTGACCGCCTTGTTGAAAACGGTTTTGATGAGAAATCCCGTGCAATTTTGGTGCACATCAAAGGCCAGCCTGCAAGAAGCACACGCAGATTACTGAAGAGAATGAACGAAGAGCTTGGATTACCGGTGGTCATATTCACTGATGGTGACCCATGGTCCTTCAGAATATACGCCTCCATTGCGTACGGAGCAATAAAAACTGCGCACATAAGCGAGTATCTTGCCACACCCACTGCAGAGTTTGTAGGCATAACTGCCAGCGACATACTCAATTATGATTTGCCCACAGACAAGCTAAACGATAGAGACATAGCGGCTCTTGAGGCGGAGTTAAAGGACCCTCGCTTCAATACCGAGTTCTGGCACGGTGAGATTACTTTAATGCTCCAAATCAAAAAGAAGGCAGAGCAGCAGGCTCTTGCAAAATACGGACTTGACTATGTCACTGACACATACCTACCTGAAAAGCTCACAGAGTTGGGAATAATGAAATAAAAGATTTAGAGGTATTTTATGCCTGCGCTTGGCTTGAACGCAAATTTTTTCTTCTCCTTTATTTTCATCATCTTGCCTGTTCTGGGATTTCTAACCTTTCTTGCCTTCTGAATTCTTCTCTCAAATATTCCGAGACCTGCAATGCGCACTTTCTCGCCTTTGTTCACCTGCTCCACAATTTCCTCCAAAAATGCATTGATTACTTCCTTTGCCTTCTTCTGAGAAATCCCAGCTTTCTTTGCCACCGGTTTTGATATTTCAGTTATTCCAACCATTGCTAACACCCAATTAAAGTGTATAAAAAAGAATTATTTATATTTTTCGCCAATTTATCGCTATATCACTTATTTGCACAGGACTGTGTAAATACTCCCTTCCAAGATATCAAATTTTTCTGTTGTTTTCTTTAAATTTGTGGGAAATCCTAATATACAGGGTTATTATAAAGGAGCACTATGCTCATTTCAAAGAGAGTGCAGGGAATGTATCCCTCGCAGACCCTTGCCCTCGTGGAACTTGCAGCCAAATTCAAAGAAAAAGGATATAATATAATTTCCCTCGCGGTTGGAGAACCGGATTTTACCACTCCACCCAACATAATTGAAGCTGCGTATCGTGCAATGAAGGCGGGAAAAACTCACTACACGCCGCCCTCAGGAATAAAAGAGTTGAGAGAGGCAATTGCCGAAAAGTACCGTACAGAGAACCATGTTGATGTTAATGGAAGCAACGTGATTGTCACTCCTGCAAAACTCGCCATTTTCAACACTTTATCTGCATTTGTGGATCCGGGTGATGAGGTTCTGATTCCAGATCCGGGTTGGGTTTCTTACAGAGAGATGGTGAGATTCGCCCGAGGTAAGCCCGTCAGCATAAAACTTAGCGAGGAAAAAGATTGGAGACTTGATGTGAATGATATAGTCAACAAAATAGACTACAAAACTAAGGTCTTGATAATAAACTCACCCACAAACCCAACAGGCGGAGTACTCACCAGAGAGGACATAAAGGCCATAAGAGACATCGTGATTGATTTTGACTTGATTC
Source organism: uncultured Thermoplasmata archaeon (assembly GCA_964425415.1). GTDB lineage: Archaea > Thermoplasmatota > Thermoplasmata > Thermoplasmatales > Aciduliprofundaceae > JAADDK01. Next base: position 9,327 of record CAYRMJ010000009.1, read on the forward strand.
TCATAAGCGACGAGATATACGAAAAAATAATATTTGAAGGTGAGCACATATCCCCGGGAGTTTACGATGATCTTTTGCTTAACACCATAATAGTGAATGGCTTTTCCAAAGGCTGGGCCATGACAGGGTGGAGAATAGGTTATCTCATCGCACCATCTAGATATATTCCAGAACTTGAAAAGGTGCAACAGCACACAATATCATGCGCTCCGAGCATGGCTCAGTACGCTGCACTGGAAGCCCTGAAAACAAGAGAGTATGTTGATGAGATGGTTGCAGAGTTCAAAAGACGTAGAGATTATGTGTATGAGAGATTATCCAATATGAACGGCATAAAGATAAGAAAACCGAGAGCAACGTTTTACGCATTTCCAAAATACGAGTTTGATGTACCATCCAAAAAACTTGCGGAAGACATAATGACTAAAGAGAAGGTTGCTGTCACTCCGGGATTTGCGTTTGGAAATTATGGCGAGGGCCATTTTAGAATTTCATTTGCCACATCAATGGATAATCTCAAGGCGGGCTTAGATAAACTTGAGCACTACTTTGAATCGTTCTGATCCTCTATACTCTCATCACTCTCCTTTTTAGTTTGTGGAGGTAATCGGGTATAGCCAACGGCTAGAAGCGCTATCGCCGCCACCACGATTATTGTAACAAAGTCTCCTGCAGGCATACCTATGATCATATACTGACTCCATGGAGGATTCTGGGAGACATGTATGAACACATCCTTCTCCTGAACCACACCCATGTAAGCAAGTTTTATGTGGTACACATAGGTGCCAGTGGCAAGATTTTCTGGAATTTTAAAGGTTATGTTTCCAGATGTATTACCACTTACCATTTTAACCTTCGGATTTTCATATATCTCTTTATCAAAGCCCATGAAAAGAGATGCCGGGTATCTAAAGTCTCCAGTTATAGAGTAGTGTATTTCCACTGTGTCCCCCGGAGCAAATACACCCGTGGTGTACGAAGATGGAGTAAGCAAATAGGCTGATATCACAACAGATGGTTTATAAAATATATAATTACCGGTGTTCAATATGTGTTTATCATCAGTTATGGTTACTGCAACATAATAAGCCATAGGTGGATTTGGTGGAACATCTATTTCTATGTGATCTTCTTTGGTTGTTTTCTCCATAATTAAGTTAAGGCTACTTTCAATTTCAAATAGTTGGTAAGTGTAAGTGCAATTTTTCATGACATTGCTTTCTAAAACAACCTTTGCAGTTAGTCTATCATTACCATGGTAATAACTGCGATCAAAAATTAATCGTGCGTATCCATAACTGACGGTTATAAGCTTAGAGAGACGCCCAACCATAGCGCTTGAATTGAAAACTTCAGCATCAATAATCAAATTTCCTGCAAAATCATTAGGAATTGTGTAAGTTGTGTAATTATGATATGTGAAATACTTATAGAGCAATCCTTTATCAGAACGGATATAGAAATGATAGTATGGATTTGATATGGGTTTGGATTTTATCAGTATGTATATCTCATCTCCTGAAACATAACCCATGCTTTTATCTTTAATTACCAAATTCAACCCATAATAACGACTTACGGTGAAATAAGCTTTTTCCGTTTTTCCTTTTATCTCTGCAGTTATAGTAACCTTTGTACCCTCTTTCCAATTGTTGGGAATGGTGAATACCCACTGAGCTGTGCCCTTTTCATTTATTCTAAAGTTTGTGAAGTTTTTCCATATTGCTCCATCTTTTTGCAATGATAGGTAATCACCATTTATATTGCATATCAATGAGTCTATATTCACCTTAAACTCATGCCCGGGATAGTACCCCCCGCTCAAAGGAGAAACATATATAGTGTACCATGAGATGTCAGGTCCCACCACATATATATTTGCCGAGGAGTGAATGGAAATTTTATTTGAATGGTAATCTATGACAATTTCGTAGGTTTCGTATCCTCCTGTTAGGTTAAACTTTGAAAGGTCTATGGTAAAGTATCCATGGCCCCCGTAAATTTTACCTGTGGTAATATTATAATTGTTATAAACACGCACAAGATGCCATGTTCCGTTTCCTCCGCTCACAACCCGCCCATTAACATCAAAAACATAATAGCTCACATTCACAGTATCTGAGGTAAGATACGTGTCATGATCAGTTATTATCTCAATATGCTGAGAATACGGTGTGCCGTTTGCCAAAGGAAAATACGATACCATAAGGATAGCTAACAGCACAACGCAGTACCTGCACATGGAGATGTGATAGAAACCTAAGTGTTTAAACTTTTCCTCAATCCACTTCAACTATTTCATCAAAGGAGAAATGCTCCCATAACCTCAATTTTAAGGCTATTTGAAGCTCAATTGGCGTTAGAACCGGTTTTTTGAATCGCAGATAATCATCGTAAGTAACTCGCGGACAAGCGGTATTAACATAGGCATCCACATCGTAATAAAAGTCCTCTGGCTTCAACTCATCACCGTAAAATAAATAAGAAGTTAGTCCTGCATTTTCAATCATCTCCTTTATGGCTAATGCCAGTCTCTCTCTTCTCTGCCCAATTTTCTCGCTTATTATTATTCCAAATTTCTCTGCATTTTCGGCCATTGCAATTGCACCGTATCTCTGGCGTACCAACCTATCCGCCTCTTGTTCAACATCTGAAACCGTATTTGAAAATGGATCCAAAACATAAGTCCTTTTGCCAGTTGCTATTCTAACACCCACCGCATGAAATACACCTGTACCTAAAAATGCAAAGCAATCAACATCAATATCAACGCTCCTTGCGGCGGAGAAGTTGCAGCCTAAAACTTGACCTCTGTACTTTATTCTTCCATCCCCATCTCCCACATAGACTTCAAATCCAGCAGACTTTAAAATTTTTCTAACTTCATCAATGGCACGCACATGCTGAACAGATGCCACTATACCAACACTCTCGCATTTGGCCATCTTTGCAAATTTTGAGGCCACATTGGCAAAGGAAGCACTTGAGAAAGATTCTACAAATAGAATATTTGGGGGATACTCTATATTTGGTATCTCTGAGTGCCCAAATTGCAATGTGAGCTTGTCAGGATGTAGAACTATGTCGCAAGCGCCGTATGTGGGCTTAGTGGATATGTAGACTTCAAATTCTCTGAATTTATTCGCAATCTCCGTGGCGTATATTTTCATACCCTCCGGAAACTGCAATAGCAGCTTTTCATATCCTCTTTTCTGAATCTCCTCCTTCAAAGCTGAGTAATCAATTGAGTAAGGCACCATGCTGAATATTACTGTCTTATAGTATATCTTTTTTACCTTAACCAAAAATTAAAGGATAATCACAGTGGCATTGGCCACATTCAACACTACAGCTTCCTTGCCGTGATAAATCTTTGATATCTTCGGAATCACCATCTCCTCAGTGATTTTGATGTCATTCACCATGGCCTCGTGGGATTGTATTGCATTCCAGAGCTTCTCTGGGTCCGATGCTCTAATGTAATTCACTATTTCCTTTGCGCGATTTCTGTATTTAGGACCTATAACTCCAAAATTGGGCTTGAGTTCAACTACCTTTTCTTCAGTTCCTCCTTCTATTCCCATTTTTACAGGTGCCTGAAAAGTGCCTGCTATATCCTCAGTACCATCAGAAATTCCATCCACGATTATTTCCTCTATCTGCCCTTTAGTTTCATTTTTCCATCTTCTTATCTCCGCTATGATATCTTTTACAATTTCTCCTTTTTCCAAGGCCACATCATCAACAAACACAGGTTCAGGCCAGCTGCTCACATGCACGCTTTTTTCACCTTCATAATCTCTGAAAACACCCTGATATATCTCCTCGGTTATATGGGGCATAAATGGAGAAAACATCCTAACCAATCCGAGCATTACGGTGTAAAGGGTATATTTTGTGCTGTTTTCATCAAGACGATGCTTAACCATCTCCACATAATGGTCCGCAAAAACGTGCCACATAAAGTTTTCAATAAGCTTTATTGCTTTGTCATAGCGATACTGATCCATGAGCTCGGTAACTTCAGCCACAAGTTTGGAGTATTTACTAATTATCCACCTGTCCATAAATTTAATATTTTTCGGTTTTTCAATTTTTTCATTTAACGTGGATTTTACAAATCGTCCCAAGTTGTACATTTTTATTATAAGCTTTCTTCCGCGCTTCACATCCTTGTACCTGAAAGGCGTATCTTCGCCGATTGTGCAGTTCGCTGCAAAGTAGCGAAACGCGTCTGTGCCATATTCGTCTATGATTTCCAGAGGGTCCACTACATTGCCCCATGAGGTGTGCATTGGCCTTCCGTCCGGTGCGAGAATGAAGCTGTCCACGAATATGTTATTCCATGGCTTCTCCCCCGTGACACTGCCACATCTCAGGATGGTATAAAACGCCCACGTGCGTATTATGTCATGACTCTGAGGCCTGAGACTCATTGGATACAGTTTTTTGAATTTCTCATCGTCCCTTGCCCAGAATGTGTTGTAGAGCGGGGAGATTGAAGAATCAACCCACGTATCAAACACGTCTTCCGTGCCCTTCAACGGCGCTCCGCAGACCGGGCATTTCTCGTAGGGAGGAGGGTCAACTGTGGGATCCACATGCCTGTCCATCTTCTGCAGGTCTTCAAATTTCGGAACGAATGCATGGCCGTTTTCGCATTCCCAGATGGGTATGGGCGTGGCAAAGTACCTCTGCCTCGATACAACCCAGTCCCATTCCAGAGAATCAATCCAGTCATCCAATCTCTTCTTCATGAACTCAGGAATCCACTTCATCTCCGAGGCCATCCTGCGAACTTCATCCTTCAGCTCACGGATTTTAATGAACCACTGCTCCTTGTTAATCATCTCAATTGGCGTATGACAGCGCCAGCACACGCCCACGTTCTGCTCTATCTCCTCCTGCTCAACCAGCAAACCTTCATTCTTCAGGTCTTCAATTATCGCTTTTCGTGCCTCGGCAACGGGCATACCTGCGTACTTTCCAGCGCGAGGGGTCATCTTACCCTCTTCATCTATACCATCCTGAAATTCCAGATGGTACTTGTAAATCCATTCCAAATCATCCTTATCACCGACGGAGCATATCATAACTGCGCCGGTGCCGAACTCGGGGTCCACCTTCTCATCCGCCACGATTTTGACCTTCTGCCCGTATATGGGAACGATGGCACGCTTGCCCACTACATCGCGATATCTCTCATCTTCGGGGTGCACCGCGATGAGCTGGCAAGTGCAGAGAAGCTCGGGACGTGTGGTTGCTATCTTTATCTCACCCCCATCTTCAAGCTTGAAACGAATGTAGTTGAGCTTCGTTTTTCTCTTTCTGTATTCTATTTCAGCATCCGCTATTGCGGTTCCGCATCTCGGGCACCAGTTCACAGGGTGCTTCGCCTTGTAAACCAGCCCCTTCTCAAACATCTTGATGAAGGATAACTGCGTGATTCTCCTGTAGTACGGTGCATCCGTCTGATAATAAATGCTCGGGTCCATGCTCTCCCCCAAAATCTTGTACTGACGAATCATCTCCCCAATGTTCGCATTGGCAAAATCCTCGCAGAGCTTGATGAACTCATGCCTCGGAGTTTCCCTCATCTTTATCCCGTATTTTTTCTCCACATTCACCTCAATGGGCATGCCGTTAACATCAAAGCAAAGGGGGAAGAAAACATTGTAGCCCTTCATCCTCTTGTATCTTGCGATTATGTCAATGTGAGTGTAATGTGTCGCATGTCCAATGTGCAGCTTTCCGCTGGCGTAGCGAGGAGGAACATCAATACTGAAAATTTTATTATTAGAATTCCAATCAAACCTGTACAAATTCTCTTTATCCCAGTAATCCTGCCACTTTGCCTCTCTCTCTTTGAAATCGTACATATTTGGGTGAAAGTAGAAGGTGATATAAAAATTTGGCCTCAGTTCAAAGGTTTAGAGTGTGATTAAATACAATCTTTCACTCCGCTAATAATTCATATCGTCTTTACAAAATGCGAACATCTTGCCCCAATATATATTTTTGATTTTTCATAATATAGGACAAAAACACACATAGTAATTTTTCTGATTTTTTATTAACCGCACAAATCGCATACCAAACGTCTCTCGGCGAAAATGTTAATAATTAAATGTTCATACCAGCCCGATGAAGATTTTGGCCGTGGTGCTAGTTGTGCTGCTGAACTCTTATGTTTCCTCGCCAGCCCATGTGCCAAATTTTGATAACTTTCACACACCGGTAATCAAACCGGGAGATATGGGAGTCTTTAACTTCACCATTGAAAATAGATATGTGAATCCCATGAAAAATGTTGTTTTAGAAGTTGGAATTTATGAATGGGCTACTGAGCAAGATCATAAAATGATTAATGAGGTGCACCACCATCCTGTAATTTACGAGAGTGGTAAGGTGAACTATGTTATGAATTTAGGATCCATTTATATGGGCATAAACCGCACTGTGCAATTTCACATCCAAACATTTGGAGATTCCCCGGATGGTGTTTACTTCGTAAGATTTCACATATCCTTCACCTATAACTCCTCCCATTATCAAATGTGGTCTCGTGGATTTTTTTCCAATTCAGTGTGGGATAATGCCACCAAAAATCACACAATGAACTTGGAGTATCTTAGCCACGCAATTGGCAAGCCTGTGGACGGCATAGTTCCTGATTCGTCATTTTCCATAAGAAGGGACTGGAAATGGGTACTCTATGTGCTCATTGCGGTGACAGCATTTGTAGGCTTTTTAGCGTTCTACACGTACCTTAAAGAGGAAGAAATTTCCAATCCTGTAGACGAGAAGTATTACGAGTTGAAGGGAAAGTACAGAGAACTGGAGAGAAAACTTAAAAAGAGAAAAAATCAAAAGCCATAGTACAGACGCTCTGCTAAATTCTCAGGAAGACCCATCTCCTCAATCTTCTTTACAACCTCATAAAGATCGTAATCAACCCTTCTTATCTCAAAGTTCCAATTTTCAAGGTCTATAAGCGCGTAAGATGCCTTCGGATTTCCATCCCTCGGCTGCCCAACCGCACCCGGATTGATAATTGCCTTTTCACCGTAGTCCACTATAACCGGAATGTGCGTGTGTCCAACAATTAGCAAATCTGCGTTGTCGTACTTCAGCAACTCCTCGTCAATGTTTTCAGGCATCAAATAAAAATCTTCGTTGAACGGAGCACCATGATGAAGTGCGACTCTCTTGCCATTTATTGTGAGAAGTAAGTTATCCCTCAAATTTTTTATGTACTCCATACTCTCTGAACTCATATTTTGAATTGTCCATTCAATAGCCTTTTTTGCAGTGGGATTGAAATGCTCATGATTTCTAAATATAACCGCCCTCTCATGATTTCCCCTTATGCATCTTGCTCCAAGCTTTCGTATTTCTTTTATCACTTCATTTGGATATGGATAGTATCCCACCAAATCTCCAGCACATAGCACAAGCTCCACCTCGGGCATATCTTTCTCCACCGCAAGTAGTGCGGGGAGGTTTCCATGTATGTCTGATATCACCGCAATCATCATTTCCACCTCCCTGACGCATATTCCAATATTTTCTCAAGTTTATCACCATTTCTGCTCCAGAATCTACGTACAGTGGTATAAACACCACCACGATTATTCACAAACAGCTCAATCATTACCCAGCGCGGCTCCACGGCATCCTTAAAATCTTCCAGTATTTTGTTGGCGAGATTTTCATGCAATATACCAACATTTCTAAATTTAACAAAGTATAATTTTAGGGACTTAAGTTCTGGTAATTTTCTATCTGGCTCATACACAATCCTAACTGTGTAAAAATCTGGAAGCCCTGTCATGGGACACAAAGCAGTTAACTCTGGATACTCATATTCAACAACAGTGTGCGAATCAGGATATTCAAACTCAACGCATTCAATATCCATAATTGTCCCCAATGTGGAGGAGTTTAATTACTTTTCCATCACAAAACAAATTAAAATCACAAATAATAATTGAAGGCAAATACATAGAGACAAAAGAAAACAAATACGAGAAAATGTTCAACATTATGGATTTTAGAAATGTGGCTGTGCGTTCAAAAAAATTAAATATCCTGAGAATATCCTCGTGGTATGGGGCGCGTGGCCTAGCCAGGATATGGCGGCAGCCTCCTAAGCTGCAAGTCGCGGGTTCGAATCCCGCCGCGCCCGCTGGATGAAATGCCTGTTCATGGACGAAAAGGGAATTTGTCATTCACGCTACAATGGATTTAAGTGCATTGAAGATAAGTGTGAGCTGTACGGGAAGTATATGATTCCAGAGAATATGTGTGCTTATTGGAGAGACGGTTATTGCAAAAGACTGCGTGTTTTTGACTGCGATGGTAAAAACAAAAAATGCCCATATTATACTGAGTATCTAGACGAGAAGGAGTATCGTCTTATTTTTGAGTGAATGTTATGGAACTTGCAAACACTCCCCGTGTCTTGCGGTATTGGCAGCGTGAACAATGAAATTCGCAACCTTCTCTGGCGGATCTGCAAACATTGAACTGTGATATTTTCTAAGCATATCTGTGTCTGTTGGACCGGGCGCTACGCACAGCACTTTTATCTGGGGAAAAAGCTCCGCCGCCACCGATTTTGTGAACGCTATAACTGCCGCCTTTGATGCACAGTACGCAGCAGCATTTGGTATGGGTGATAAACCTATAACGGAGGATACATTAACGATGATTCCCTTTTTCATCTTGGTGGCAGCTGCATGGGTCATGTTCATCACTCCGTACAAGTTCACTTGCACCACTCGCTCCCACTCGCTTGGCATCATGCTGGTAAAAGGCCTCACATCGTACACTCCAGCATTATTGATTAGCACCTCCAAATTCCCCAGTTTAGTGGCCACATTCACTACATTTTGAGCATCTTCATATTTTGATACATCACCTTGGACAGCAACCGCTTTACCACCGTTACTTTCAATCATAGCCACTGTTTCATGTGCGGCACTTTCATTTCTAAGAAAATTAACAATCACAGCATATTCTTCAGCCAACTTGAGAGCTGTTTCTCTGCCTATTCCCCGCGATGCCCCGGTTACTATCGCCACTTTCATGCGTGATTATGCTCCACATAGTAGATAAATTTAGCGGTTTGGACTTTCAAAACTGAAAAGGTTATATTCCCTTTGATTAATTACAGAGGCCATGAAAATTCTCGCTTTGGCAGATATCCATGGGCACGAATACATTGAATACATGGTGGATGAAATTAAGAGCATTGAGAGCTTTGATTTGGTGCTCATTGCAGGAGATATCACTAATTTTGGACCTGCAGATGTTGCAAAGAGGATAATCAATTCAATGCCAAAGAGTGTATTTGCCGTGCCGGGAAACTGCGACCCTCCCGAAGTTATTGATGCAATTGAAAAAAGCAAAGGAACTAACTTGCATTTCAAAACTGAAAAATTCGGGGGATTATCATTTGCAGGGGTTGGAGGAGTGAGTTTCGGATTCAATACGGGTATAACTTTCTCTGAGGATAGGGCATATCAGTATCTATCCAAATGCAAAGGCTGTGTGTTTTTACTTCACCAACCGCCATTTGGTATTTTAGACGATGTAGGTGGTCGCCATATTGGCAGTGAAGGCATAATGAAAGCGGTTCAAAAAGCTTCTCCAATTTTGGTAGTGAGCGGACATGTTCATGAGGCGCGGGGATACAAGCTTGTGAATGACACTCTGTTTGTCAATCCGGGACCTGCCAAAGAAGGATATGCAAGCATAATTGATTTGAATAGAAAGGATGTTAGAATGCTATCTCTTTGAAAAAAGCAAAAATTTCATATTGTATGAATATTATACCCTTCGTGGAGGTATAAGTATGAGTGGAGAGGATATCGGAGACCTTAACATGCTGGATCAGGTGCAAGCTATTCTTGCAAAGGTCAAGCAGCAGGCTGCTGAGGTTAAGAAAAGAGAATCTGAACTTGAGCAGCGTGAAGCTGAGCTAAAGAGAAGAGAAGATGCTCTTTCTGATAGAGAACACAGGGTTCAGGAAAAGGAGAACATGCTGGAGAAAAAGAGCGCGGAGATAGAGGAATACTCCAAAACTTTGCAGAGAAAAGAGGAGGAACTCAAAGCGAAATTTGAGGAGCTAAACAGGAGAATCACCGCGCTGGAAGAGGCTGAAAAAATTCTAAAAGATTACGAAGAGAGTGTAAAAGGCCTGAAACAAGGTATGGAAGAAAAAATGACAAAGCTTCAAGAGTTTGAGAATGAGATGAAGCAAACTCTAGCTGACCTCATGCGAAAGGAGCAGGAGGTTATAGAACAAGGCGTTAATGTAGCTCAACTTCAAACTTCCCTTTCGGACCTAAAGGAGAGAATGTTTGAAGCAATTAGAGCTCTGAAGGGCGAAATAACCATCACACCTTCCGAGTCGGAGAGTGAACCAAAGCAAGTTGAAGAGGAAAAACCCGAAGAGAAAGTAGAAGAAGTGAAGGAAGAAGAGCCTGCACCGCAGGTTGAGGCGAAAGAAAGTGATGAGGAAGAGGCTAAAGAAGAGAAACCAGAAGAGAAATTTGAAGTGGTAGTGGTTGATGGAGAGGAGTTCATCAAGTGTCCCCAATGTGGCACTTTGAACTCAAAAGATGCAATAATGTGCTACAATTGCGGCTTTGTTTTCAAGCCGGAGGAGCTGGGAGAGTAATCTCTTACTCACCTTTTTTTGAAAGTGTATCTAACCTGTTCTCTATATGCTTCAAGGCCATGGATAGGATTTTGGTATTATCGTAATGCTCAACATTATCACATGGCTCATTTGCCATATTTAGCATGTTGGCGAGTGCCCGTGTGAGTTCATCCACAATTGTTATATTGGCTGTTTTTGCAGTTCTAGATAGGGGATTTAAGTCAATGGTTATTACAAATTTGCCCATGTCTCTAAGTGCCTTTGTTCTGTCCCCGTCTTCCAACGGTACGAGCACTACATCCGCTGAATAGATGCCTTCTCTCGTGCAAAGAGCTCTTGAATGTCCAAGATTTGGTATTTCTGCATCTGGATTTTCTCCCAAAACTTCAACACCCCTTGATTCAAACTCATGCACTATCTTTTTAACACGTTCTTCAGTACGGTAAAATAGATTTACCTCAATTTTCATTTTCAGAGCTTTTGCAAGTTCTATAACCTTATCCACAGCAAGAGCAGCCACATTCCCGTTTACAGAAAATACCGGATTTTTTGCGTTCTTTATGGCACATACTGCGGCACGCTCTGCAATCAGCGCAAATTCTTCGCTACGTTCTCCGATGAGGTAATCAAAAGCCTCTCCACGGCCATGGGCAATGAGTCCCGCATGAGCCACCAACCCTTTTTTAAATCCTTCTATCAATCTTTCACGCATGATAAGAGACTCGTATCTCGGATGACTCTTTGGAATTTTAAAATTCTCCATGTGCTGAGAAATTATCATTTATTTAAAAGCTTTTTCACCTCTTCCTCAACCATATTAACAAATTCTTCTTCTTTGCCCCGTGGCACCGTAGCACCTGCTGCAACGCTATGGCCCCCGCCATGTCCACCCAGAGAACCTGCTACTTTCTTCATTATCACACTTAAATCTATTTTGTCCATCATGCTTCTGTGAATTCTGGCAGAGATTGTCACTTCAGAATCAATATGCATCGCAAGCGTCACTTTTGATGGATCAAGGAGATAAAGTGAGCCAATGGTGGCCACAGTACTTGCCAAATAAGATGATTTGGCGTAGAAATATTGCACATGCTCAGTTGAGAGCATGCCGGAAAGCATTGAGTACAGCTCCTCAATTACCTTTCCAAGATAATCCCGCCTCAAAACTTCCATTCTATCTCTTGCCTCTTTATCTCCAAACACGTATGAAAGCGCTACACTCTGATTGTCCGTTCTGCACGCAGAGTCAATGAGCTCTGTTATATACCTCACACTCATTCCATCAACCACAAAATCCAAATCAACAATGAACTTTCCCGCATCTGGAATTTTGCTGTTTTTAATTAAATTTAAAGCCAAATAAGAGCCCAGCTTCACCTTCTCTTCTTCTTTCAGAGCGCGTACATCTTTGGTTTTTTCAAGCCCAAGCTTCTTCAAAATATGGTCTATAGAATCCCATTTTCCAGATATTCCCGGAAAGAATGGCTGTACAGAGTAAAACAGTGCATCTCTCAGAGATCCGTAAAACGGAAAATCAAACACTGGAGCAATGTGCAAAGATTCCATTATCTCTTTATTCAACCCTATTGGCCCTTTCCCCGGCACATATTCTTTATCTCCCAAGATTCCCGCGAAGAAGCACCAAGCATATCTTTTATCATTTACAAGCATGTAGGATAAAGTAGTAGCCGTGACCTCAGTTGAGCCGTCGTATCCAAATAGATGTGGATTAATATGCACGACTTCTTCGTTGTCTCCGGGGGGATTGTGATGATCCAACACAATTGCATTGCCTGATAGCTCTTTGATTATAGCAGAACCCAAATCAGTCAGAATCACATAATCCGATTTTTGTGCCTCATCTATTAATTCCCTTTGCTCTCCATTCCTGAAAAAGCTCACATGAAAGTGCTTTCCATTTCTTCGTAAATAATCAGCAATTATACCTGCAGAGCAAACACCATCTACATCGTAATGAGTTAAAATGCGAAAAAAATCACCTTTGTTAAGCATCTGGCGGGCCCGATCAAATCGGGCCTGCATGGACGTCATTACCTCACCAGAAGCTCAGCATCTTTTATGCTGTACTTCCAGTCCTCTGGTAACTTGCCCACTTTTTTGTAGTATTTCATCAATCTCCTTATTTTTGACTCAACCAATTGCAAACCGCGTCTGTTTCCAAGGTCCCGTGGATGGCTTTGAAGATGATTATTTATTCTCACCGCTTTGCGCATAAGTGCCATCAAATCTTCAGGAACTTGCGGTTCCATACCATTTTCCTTCAATATTTTTCCTATTCTCTTTCCAGTCATTAATTTTACATCTGGAACTCCATACTGGTCCCTCAGAATTGTGCCAATCATGGCAGATGTGTAGCCTTCCTTTGCAAGTTCCACAACTTTATTAATTATCTCTTCCTCGGACATAGGAACCCAATCGGGCTTATCGGTTCTGAACGGCTTTTTTGATCCTGATCTGCCTTTTCTTCTGGCGTGAATCCTTCCCATATTACTTCACCTACGCCGTTTAATAGCAACAAATACTTAAATCTTGCTTCTTTAAGAATGTGACTGTATTTATTCTCTGCACCCCTTTAAGATGTGTTGTTCAACACCACGAAGGTTCTACCGGAGGAGAAAATAACAGAGTTCTCTTCCAAAATTTTATTCACATTAACTTTAATAGGGGGCATGGGCCTCATTTGGGCACCTTGATTCCATGTCGCTGAAACAAGCCAGTATGAACTTGCTGGCTTAACTCCATTTTCAATTTCCAACGGCAATCCGTAACTAACACGTATATCGTAAGCGTTTCTTGCCACATGTCCCAGCCTCTCATCGGAATCTATGACAACATCTGGTAAATTGTTGTGTATCCACTCCGCAGCATGGTATTCATCACCATACACGAAGGAGTTCACTCCGAAAGCTTCCATTGAGAAGTACGTTAGAGGTGTAGTGGTGGATATTAGTGCAAATACCAACGTATAAGCTATGAGCTTTTTCTTTCCTGTGTGAGCAGCCACGCTTGTTCCTGTGAACCATGCAAAGTCAGTAAAATCAAAAGTTCTGCTTATTGAAACATAGGATTCAAGCCCAAATCCACGTAGAAAGAAAAATAAAATCATCTGCAATGGTGCGGCCAAAGTGGAAATGTAAAGGGTCTTATTTTCATGTTCTGTTAACAGTAAAATCACCAATCCCCTTGCAACCATCGGTAAGATAAGAATATATCCTACGGTTAAAAATAAAGTGTATCTATTGAATGTGGGAGTGTGTGGAAACAACGGCACAAAAAAATAGAGGATATACACAAGTGCAGGGAGTATTAAAATTAGCAAATAATACATCGGCTTTATGCCCTTATAAGATGCTCTGTAGAAACGAAGTGTGAGCAAATAAATAACAACAAAAACTGATAAAAACAACCAGAAAAATCCATTAGGAGAGAGTTCATTCAATCTGTCAAAGTGCCTCATCATGTAGTATGAGCCCAGATACAACCAGAGCAAAGATATTGAAACTAACCATCCTATGTCCAACTTTGAATAAATGCCATGAGAAGTATGTTTCAAATATATATCGTACAAAACTTCGTAGCTGACCACAAGATATGTAATAAGGGCAACATAATGATGGACCAAGGGCATTAAAAATAGCAAAAACAAAGAGATTACATTTCTCCTTTTAAAAGAGTATAGAACAAAGGGCATCAATGCCATGCCTATGGCTTGCTTCCATATCAAAGTTGTATGAAGCACGTATGTTCCACTTATAGCAAACAAAATGGCGGTAAAAGCGGCAATATCATCGTTTTTAGTTATCTTTTTTGTCAGCAGAAACCAGCCAAATACACCTAACGATACTATGAACGGAAAAACAAAGGGAAGAAATGTTAGGACAGGCACACCTGTGATCTGAGAAATAGCACCTAAAAAAGCGTTGAAGAAAGGAGTTACAGGGGTATGGTGGTTATTGTAAGTGACATTCTGCGGAAATTTAAGATTTCCATGGTCAGCTATGTACTGCGCCGCTCTGCCATCAAGAAGTGCATCGTAATTGTAAGGAATAGGACTCACAAAAGCTGGATATATCCTGACCACCACGGAGAGGAAATAAAGTACAATCAGAAAGGGCAACTTCCATCGCATTCACACGGTGATTTACAGCATAATATAAAAACTTGCACCTCTTTGATTCTTCAAAAACTCATGGGTTTAAATATTCCAATGAAATTATGCATGGTGAATGCAAGGGTAAAGGCTGCGATTTTCATCTCTCTCCTTTCTCCGTTATTTGGAGAAGTGCTCAGCGGCTCAACTCCTCCTTCAGAGGTTATTGCCAATCCCCTCGCATTTCCTCTTCTCTGGGCGTATTACGGCTCTGGATTGTTGCTGTTCCGCGAGCTGTGGGTTCGCAAAAATGGAGGCTCTTTATCTCTCATGCTATTTGGTGCCGCTTACGGAGTGATTGAGGAGGGACTTTTCATCAAGTCGTGGTTCGACCCGAACTGGCCAGACTTAGGTGTTCTTGGACATTATGGCAGGGTTGCAGGGGTGAACGTGGTGTGGGCTGTGTGGCTCACAATATTTCACACGTATATGAGCATCTGGGTCCCTGTCATTCTAGGCGTGCTTATCTTCCCCGCTCTCGGAAAGGAGAGTCTTTTGAGCGGAAGAAGCATTTACCTTCTCCTCGCCATTTTCATTGGAATGGGGATTCTCATGTTCTCTCTTCTCAACCCTTACCTGCCGCCAGTGCCCCAGTACATCCTCGCTGTGTTGATTGCCATATCCTTCATTTACCTTGGCACGAAGGTGAGAGAAGTACGCAGAAAATCCTCGTGGGCAAAGAGATATCCTTTCCTTTTTGGATTCTCCTTCCTCTTTTCCATGTTCATTCTCTTCGTAATGGTTCCCTACACTTCCATTCCCTTCTTTATTCCTGTACTTTTGGGCATTCCCATATACCTCCTCTTTTTCTGGGTCCAGAACGCAATGAATTGGAGGGAGAGGCATCTTCTCCTTCTTGGATCTCTGTCCTTCTGGCTTCTATTCATGGACTTCGTTTTCTCCACCATGGGTTATCCCCTTGAGCTTCCAGCAGGATGGCTCACTTTTTTCTTCATAGTTTTTCTGTTTCACAGGAGATACGGATTTAAGTTTCTCGTAATGAATCGGTAAATTTAAAAATGTAAATTGGATAACCACAGTGGTGAGAAGATGGATTATGAGAAGTACATAGAGGAGGCAAAGCAGCATTTTGAGGCGATTTTGAGAGAGCAGTTGGAGAGAGCTCATAGAATTAAGGAAGAGGGTGACTGGGTGGATTACTCAAAGCTCAAGCCCATAGTGATAGGTGTTGTGGGTGGCGATGGAATAGGTCCGTACATCACAGAGCAGACACAGAGGGTTCTTGAATTCCTACTGAAAGACGAGGTGGAAGCGGGAAAGGTGGAGTTCAGAAAAATTGAAGGGCTCACCATTGAGAACAGAGTGAAGCACATGCAGGCTGTGCCTGATGATGTTCTGGAGGAGATAAAGAAGTGCCATGTCCTGCTAAAGGGTCCAACAACCACTCCCAAGAAGGGTGATCCGTGGCCCAATATAGAGAGTGCAAATGTGGCGCTGCGAAGATATTTGGATTTATTTGCGAATGTTCGCCCCGTCAAGGTTCCGGAGCAGGGCATTGACTGGGTGTTTTTCAGGGAGAACACGGAGGGCGCTTACATGCTCGGGTCAAAAGGAATCATGATAGGGAACGAGCTTGCCATGGATTTCAAGGTGATAACCGCTCCCGGAGCGGAGAGAATAATTCGCCTTGCATTTGAGTATGCGAAGAAGAACAACCGCAGGAAGGTAACTGTGGTAACAAAGGCAAATGTCATAAAGAAAACGGATGGTTTGTTTCTGGATATTGCGGAGAGGGTTGCAAAGGATTATCCCGAAGTGGAATGGGATGACTGGTTCATAGACATTATGACCGCAAAGCTCATTGACCCGGCGAGGCGCTCGCAATTTGATGTGATCGTACTCCCAAATCTGTACGGAGATATACTCACGGATGAGGCGGCTCAGATTCAGGGCGGCGTTGGCACGGCTGGCAGCGCGAACATCGGGAAGAGATACGCGATGTTTGAAGCCATACATGGGACAGCACTGCGCATGGTGAAGGAGGGAAGGGCAAAGTATGCGAATCCCATGAGCATGATCAAAGCTGGTGCAATGATGCTTGAGCATATTGGTTATGTGGAAGAGGCACGGCGCCTGAATATGGCCAT
>CAYRMJ010000010.1:0-25082 GCA_964425415.1 uncultured Thermoplasmata archaeon
AGCGATGAAACAAAACCATATATTTGTTAAGTGGTACAATCGCAGGATTCACGGTGCGTTATGGCTTGAAATCGGTGAGAATCCAGAAGGTGTGTTCATCCGAAAGGCACCGCCAGAATCCCTGCTCGGCTTGTTTTTCTCACTAACCGAAAAGCTCTCATAGGGAGGGGATACCAATGCATTTTTATAGGCGAAAAAATAACCGTACTCTACAGTGTATTACAGCTCTCATCAGGCGGTTCTATCTCTCAATTTCAATTGTATCACTACCCAAAAATGACAAATGAAAAAATAATATATATCTTTACTTTATTGCTCTAAAAGTGGTGAGAAACATGGGAGCCAAAGCATCTAAAAACAAATATGCTAGAGAGAATATATCAGTTATAGAACAATTAACACTAATTTTTATTTTAGTATCTATAATGCTTATTCCCATAAGCTGGTTTTTACCATACACCCATAATGGTGATGCTTTTTTATTTCTTTCTGGAACAAGTTTATGAATCTCTGCATTTGGGGGCCCATATCATTTTTTGTTGGAATTTATAAGCATCTTTGCATTAGCCATGTTTTTGGAAAAAACATATAGATTTGGAAGTAGGAGAGCAATAGATATTGCCTTAGTTACAAATTGACTATCTCTTACTATGTTATATATTGGATTTAACGGTGCATTATTTGGAGTTGGGAGCGCTGGAATGGTTGTGTATATTATCGCATATTTATCCGCGTACATCTCTTCATTATTGGGTATTTTTGGTTATTTAATTAATTCCAAAAATCCAATATTGAAAGATTATATTAAAGGTGCTACATTTATTAGCATTGCATCGGCCATCTTCATAGAACTCATTATTTTAATTACTTCATTAATTGCATGGGTACCTCTATTATATAATTATGCACTTTCATTTTCAATAGTTCCAATCGCATTTTCAGCAGTATTTTATGTAACTAATTATAAAATGAGTGTTAAAATCTGAGCATTTATATTATATCCACATATTTTATGTTCTATTGTTTTTAAGTATGTTAATACGGCATTTTTATGGAAATCTTTGCGTTTACGATGGGTGTTTTACTAATATATATATAATAAATAATAATAAAGCTAAAAAGGCAAAATATTGGAGTAAAATTGAAAAACTAAAGAAGAAGAAAAACTATGAAGAGTTGTTAAAATTATACCAGGAAATAGGAATGAAAAGAGAATACAAACTGTTGAGCAATAAACTAAACAAAATCTCGCTGGCAAAAGGATATGAAACGGCGATGAACTATGGTGAGGCAGCAAAAATCTATGAGGAACTTGGCATGTACGAAGATGCGCGCAGGTGCAGGGAGAAGATGCAGAATATGAATATGACAGTGAGCGGAGCTGATATGTATGGGACAGGAAATGTAATAAAAAGTGCTGGGGTTGGCGGAACAAGTGCCGTAGTTGACAGTGGGAAAATAAGAAAAATGTATAACATGGAATCTAAGAAAAATAATAAGATTGACACTTATAACTGGGGCGATTTTGAGGAGTATGAGATACTAAGGAAGATAGGAAGCGGAGGATTCAGCGATGTGTATTTGGTGGAGAGGAATGGAGAGAGATATGCGATGAAGATTCCGAAGGGCAGTGATTTGCGGGGAGATGAGACACTGATTTTGGAGGAGAGGGACCTGGAGCAGTACGGTAAGGAGGCTGAGATCTGGGCAGTGCTAACTGAGAAGATACCGCATGCTGTTGTCAACCTTGTGGATGCAGGCATAAGGCCATTTCCGTGGTTCGTAATGGAGTTAGCAGAGCAGTCTTTGAAGGATAGAATGAAAGATATGAGCGAGAAAGAGAAGATGGAAGTGGCAATAGAACTGCTGGATAAGTTGGATAGAATACATCACATGGGCGTGGTGCACAAAGACATCAAGCCGGAGAATGTGCTATATGCGGGAGAGTGGAAGTTAAGCGATTTCGGATTGAGCAAAATAATAAATAAGAGCAGCAAGAGTTCACAAATAATGAGCGGCACACTACTCTACATGGCGCCGGAGCAGGTAAGCAAGAAAAAGTATGGAAGCACGGACTGGCACACGGATATATGGCAGGTAGGTGTGTTACTGTACGAGTTATTTACAGGGCATCTGCCATTTGAGGTTGATGATGCAGGAGAGCTAGCCATGGCGGTGCTGATGGAAGAGCCTGAGCCTGCAACTAAGTACGGTGTGCGTGTGGATGTGTGGAGAGTTATCAAAAAAGCGTTACAGAAAGATAAGAATGATAGATGCCAGAGCGCCGCTGAGATGAAGGTTGCGTTTTCTCAGTTTTTGCCATGAAATAAATGGGCAAATTTACCCAAATTTTTAGTTAGTTTAAATACCTGTGTTGAGTAGAGATTATTGGTGATAAAAAAAATGTTTGGTTTGTTTAAATCCAAGCAAGAGCGAGAACTGGAGAAAGAGATGAAGTACCAAGAAATAATGAGGGAGATAACCATAGCAGAGAACAAGTTGGATTCCAACAGGGATGAGGTAATAGAACTGGGGAAAAGAGGCAATGAAAATAGGTGATGAAAATCTTGTAAATCTTGCGGCTGCAAGTTTAAAAAGAATAGATGACTCAAAGATGCAACTACTAAGAGCTAAAGCAGTGATTGGTTTGATGCATGCGCAGGGAATTACTGCCAAAACACTAGAACCATTCTTCAGAGTAGTAAGGGACGTAAGTGAGCTTGCGGAGAGTATGGGTTTTGCAGACGCAGCCAAGGCGAAGCAGGAGATAGAAAAAGCATCTAGAAAAATGGAGAACTTTGATCTGATATATAACACGACACTTCAAGCAATTTCCACACACAGTAAAGACTCCAGAACTTGAACCATATATTCAGGAGCTTAGGGCCAAGGCTCTGGTAGACGAGGAGAAGAGCATACCTAAGGAAGTTATAGAAGCAAAGAAGGGCATTGAGGAAGTAAAAAAGGTTGCAGCAGTAAGGTGAGGATATGGATGATCCTGTTCTCACCCTTGCCAATGAGATGTATCGCAAAGGTATTGAAGCAGAGATGGCAGGAGACATTGATGCAGCTAAATATTACTATGCTCAGGCAGCTATAAAGTTTTATCAGAGTGCATCATATGTTAAGGGAGTAGCACATGAGGTCCGAATAAAGAAGGCTGAGGAATGCAAGAACAGAATAGAGAATCTTAAAATGGTTGCCACACAGCATAATAATGCACAGATACAAGGAGAACATATTAAAGAGAATAGGTCAGAAGTGCTTGAGATTGTGCAACCAGACGTGAAATTTGCAGATGTAGTTGGGCTAAATGAAGTAAAAGAAAGGCTTAGAATTGCAATGGTATATCCAAAGAAATACGGGAACTTATTCAAAAAATACGGACTAAAACATGGTGGAAGAATAATAATGTATGGACCTCCAGGATGTGGTAAAACATTAATAGCAAGAGCTTGTGCTGGAGAACTGAATCTCCAGTTAATAAATGGCAACGTGGCACGATTGATGAGCAAATGGGTGGGAGAAGCAGAAAAAAACATAGCATATATGTTTGCTCAAGTAAGAAATATGAAAGAAGCTGTTTTGTTTTTGGATGAGATTGACGCCCTTGGAGCAAGTAGAGAGAAAGTTTCTTCCTCTACAGTTGCGCGAAGAGTGGTAACACAGCTATTAGTAGAGATGAACAATCTTCCTGAAGGTATATTACTTATTGCAGCTACTAATGTTCCATGGATATTAGATTCTGCTCTTATTAGAACAGGTAGATTAGGTACACCAGTGTTTGTACCGCCCCCTGATAAAGATGAGAGAAAGTTTTTGTTTGAAAGATGTATAAGAGAGAGACCCGTTGATGAGACAGTAGATGCAGAAGTTCTTGCGGATATGACAGAAGGGTATTCTGCCTCTGATATTGCAGACGTAGGAGGTATATGTGAATGGGCAGCGACGATGGCGCTTAGGGACACTATAAAAGAAGGAAAAGTGCGTAAAATAAATATGGATGACTTTATAAAAGTAATCAAAGGAGGCTATGTAAAGCCTAGTGTAATTCCATGGCTCATAGAGGCACAGCGAAAAATATCTAGAAATCCCGATGTGAGTAGAGCCTTTCCAGAATTACTGGATTTTATAACCAATTTCGGAAAATAGATATAGGAGCAGTGTGATATATGATTATGAAATCAGAAACAAAAGTAAGCAATAGAGATATAATATTGCTCTATATGTACGATATGCTAAATCCAGTATTGATGTAGAGCCGTGGACCACTCCAAAACTCTCAAAAAATGCCACAATACGACAGGTGGAAGCCAGGCATATTCTTAATAAATATGGTAGAAATACAAATCCTGGAAGTATTCACAAAATTTTAGAGAGCAAGTATTTTCATAGGTTAGGCACCAATGTACGCTCACCGTATGTTCCTTCTTCAAATGGGTGGGAAATAGTAAAAATGTACTTAAATATGTCAGTAGAAAACGAAACTTTTGGAGAGAGATGGAAGAGATATAATGTGCAAGATGAGAGTTTAAAGCCATACAAAGACAGATATTTGCTAGTAGATATAGTATTGGATTCGTTTAAAAATAATACTCAATATAAAGAAGAGAGCAAGGAGGTGCAGCAAGGATTGGACGATAACTCTGACTGGAAAATAGAAGAGAATGATGAAATTGATGATTTTGTGGAATACATAAAGGTGGGTATAAAATACAAAGAGATGGGTTTATTATCTGATGCATACAAGATGTTTGAAAAGGCAAGTGAGAGCAACGAGATAATAATGAAATTTATATAATGAGAAAAGCCTTATATTGAGTGGTGAGGGCCTTTATACAGATGCACTTAAAGAGCGAGAAAAGTACTGGGACAACTTTGAAGAATCTTACATGCATGAAAAACGAGAGCTTATACGACATTTAAATGGATAAAAAAGTACAGTTATAAAGGCAAGATATGCGGTTATAGAGGGAGATATATCACCCGCTGCGAAGTATTTTGAGGTGTTAAGTGAGGAGCTAAAAAATGAAAAATTTAGTGGATCTAACAGAATGGCAGAGTTGGCAAAGAGATACGCTGAAGAGCTGAAAAAAATTAATATGATGTGCTGGTTATCCAACTAAATGTATCAGATAATTTTTTAATCCCTTGCACTATTGGGGGATTATGGACACATCAAACAATGCAAAAATATTACTGGCTGAGAAATGCGTTAGAGATGTTGATAGGCTCATTGGAAATATAAGAGAGATTAAAAGAGAGGGAATAACAAAGCTCATATCAGCCAAAATTATGGAAATAAAATACTCTTATGGAGAACCTGAGGACTTGGTGCCATACTTCTCTGAACTAAAAAAGATGTGTTCCAGAATAATAGAAGTTCTAGGGGCAGAGAGATGGCATCAGAGACTTAAAGAGATGAAAATAAGTGAGTTAAACATCGCGCATATTCGTTTCTGTCTAAACATACTTTACAATTTAGATACACGAATAAATCTTCCAGATGACCCTGCATACGCAGTGGATATCAGAATTGGAGAGATAAAAAGCGTGATGAAACACCCACGCGCTGACAAATTGAAAGTGTGCAATGTGAATGTTGGAAGAGTAGTAACTGTGGTAACAAACATACATGATGTGAAAGAGAACGAGAAATTAGCTGTGGCCCTCCTGCCCCCCACAGAATTCTTTGGAGTGGTTAGCGAAGGAATGTTTGCATCGCATAACATTAAAGACGGAAATCCAGGAGCTTTGCCAGAGCTAACTGAAGAGGAGCTAAATAGTATCCGCAAAGAAGTGCTTTTGTATCTAAGAGGATGATATTTCTCTGAATATATTCGTCATCATCTCCACAAAGTACCAGACCACGAGAAGCTGAGCTATATGTATTCCATTCACATAATCCATGTTCTCAATTATTTTTCTCTCCGTGAACCCTGTGTATTCCTTTATTCTGTTTTCCAACTCTTCAATAGCTGAGCGGGGAATCAATCCGTCAAATAATATTCGTGAAACTTTTTTGTTGTAGTAGAGATCTTCACGGTATATCAGACTCATGGGTCTGCTGGATGTGTTTATTAGCGATGTTAAAGACAGTTCAATATTTATTCCGCTTAGTGGAAACTCAAGCACACGCATTATGTTCTCTACTTTGTACATATTTTCGTTTCTAAAATCAGAAGGTTCTATTTTCAGCACTATATCCGCATAAATTTTTTGAAAATCTATGTACCTTTTGTAATATGGTTCTCTTAAACGCATTTCTCTTAAAACTTCATCTTTGCTATATCCACGTTCCTCCACATCCCTCTTTATTTTCCACATGCTCTTTATCTCTCTGGAAGGATCCACGTAAATCTTAAGGTCCAGATGATTTCTTATTTCATCGTACAGAGTATGCAAACCTTCAACTATGACAATTTTCTTAGGTTCAAAAACTTCATCAGGGTCAAATTTGCCAGTATGGTGATTGTACACTGGTTTTATCACAGGTTTGCCCTTTCTCAACTCACGAATATGCTCCCCTGCAAGTTTGAGATTGTTTATCTTGGGATCAAGGGGTAAATGACCAGTTCTCTTTCTGGTCTCCCTGTCTTCCATGTGATAATCGTCCAGCGAGAAGAAAGACACCATATCCTCTCCTAAAAGATTACTTATGCTTTTTGTAAATGTGCTTTTGCCACTTCCGGAATCTCCGGCTACTCCAATTATAAGAGAACCTTCATACTCTTCAAGATGCCTCCTGAACTCAGCACGCATATTTGATGTATTGAGAATAAGAATAAAAAATCATCGTTTTTAGAATCCTGTATTTTAATATTGAAGAATTTTCTTTCAGGAAATTCCGCTTACTCCACATAGCAAAAAACTTTTTATTGCAAGAGCGTTGGAGAGGTGTGAAGGTTTATTATGAGGCTTACGGATGCTCACAAAACATTGCGGAGACAGGAATGCTTGCGCAGAGCATGGGAGAGATTGTATCCAATCCAAGTGAGGCTGATATAATTCTGATTGGCACATGTGTAGTTATAGAGCATACAGAGCACAGAATGTTGCGACGCATAGAAGAACTGAAAAAATTTGGAAATGTCGTGGTATACGGGTGTCTGCCATCGGCGAGGTCCGAGTTGATTTCTAAAGATGTAACAACCATAAGAACTTGGGAATTTGACCGAGCCCATGAGATTTTAGGTTTGGGATGTTCCCCTATGAACGAGATTTATATGATGGATTCCGTTGTCACCATTCCCATTGCTAATGGATGTCTTGGTTCGTGCACATACTGTCTCACACGTCTTGCTCGTGGCAGAGTGAGAAGCAGGAATGAAAAGTGGATAATAAGCATGGTGAGAGAAGCAGTTGCGAGGGGGGCTAAGGAGATAAGACTCAGCGCCCAAGACACCGCTGCTTATGGCCGTGATGCAGATGTAACTTTGCCTGAACTGCTCAATAAGATTTCAGAGATTGAAGGTGAGTTTCGCGTTCGTGTGGGAATGATGGAACCGAGAGAGGCCCTCAGAATTTTAGATTCGCTTATATCCGCATACACCCATGAAAAAATATACAAATTCCTCCATTTGCCAGTGCAGAGTGGTGACGATGAAATATTAAAGCGCATGAACAGGGGATACACAGTGGATGATTTCATTGAAATCGTAAATGAATTTCGCAAAGTGCATCCAAATATCCTTATATCTACTGACGTCATCGTAGGTTTTCCGGGAGAGAGCGATGAGAGCGTCAATAACACAGTTGATATGCTCAAAAAAATAAGACCAGAGATACTTAACATAACCAGATTTTCTCCAAGACCAAAGACACCCGCTTACAAATGGAAACGGCCATCCACCAACGACGTTAAAAGATGGTCAAAATGGATTGGAGAGATTCACTCAGAGATCATTAAGGATATAAACTCAAAGTTTGTAGGACAGAGCCTTCGTGTGCTGGTTCCACAGCGGGGAAAGAGGGGAAACTTTGTTGGCCGCACAAATGAGTACAGACCAGTTATTCTTAAAAATGTAGATGTGGGAAAATTCTATGATGTTAGAATAGTTGAATCTCGCCCAACTTATTTGGTGGGTGAGCTCATACCTTCCTGAACAAATAACTTCCCCGAGATCCAATAATGCAGAGTTCATCGTTTTCAATGCACATTTGTATTTTCATCTTTGGAAGTGCAAGAATTGGCAATTCACCCCAGATATATTCAACATCTCCCACAAACTCACCATTTTCACAGGTGGCGCATGTCTCTTCGTCCATACCGTATTTTACTCCTTGAAATTCTGCCATCCATTTTTCATTGATTCTTGAAAAATAAATTTCATGCTCCCCGAATTTCAGATATCCTGAATTTGAACCGATGTATTTCTTTGGAAAATAGTACCATGAATTTTCGTTTTTCACTAAATAAAACTTCTTTTTAGACGTGTCCACAACCAGAAGGGACCCGCAAAATGGACAGGTTATTACCTTAGCATGCTCTCTATTTCCAAGCTCTGCAAAGCATGTTGGACATTGCCAACCAAGCCTCATGCAAATGCCCCCTTTACCTTATCAGCAATTTTAAGAGCCTGAACATTCTCCTTCACATCGTGCACTCTGAATATGCTCGCACCATTCATATATGCGATAACATTTGAGGATACCGTTCCCATCAGCCTCTCACTCACCTCCACATCAAGTATATTCCCAATGAAACTCTTTCTTGAAGTGCCAATTAGCACAGGAAAGCCCAAAGCCCTAAAACTCTTAACTGATCTCAAAATCATAAGATTATCCACAACTCTCTTTCCAAATCCTATTCCGGGATCTACAATTATTCTATTCTCATCAACTCCTTTGCTAATGGCAAAATCCGCTTGCCTTCTTAGAAACTGCACAATTTCACCGATCACATCCTCATAACTTGGATTTTTCTGCATGTTCTTAGGCTCACCTTTCATGTGCATGATAACCACCGCCGCATCATAATCTCGCACCACATCTACCATTCCTTCATTTCTCAATCCAAATATATCGTTTACTATTGATGCACCTCTCTTCAACGCCTCCTCAGCAACGCGAGGTTTGTAAGTGTCCACCGATATTGGAACTTTTAATTCTTCAAGAGCTTCAATAACTGGCAACACGCGTCTCATTTCTTCCTGCTCGCTCACAGGCTCTGCAAATGGACGAGATGATTCACCACCCACATCAATTATATCCGCGCCTTCACGCACCATCTCTCTTGCTCGCTCAACTGCACTATCCACATCCATGTACTTGCCACCGTCAGAAAAAGAATCAGGAGTGACGTTCAGTATTCCCATTATTTTAAAGCTATCCATTGAAATTTTGTAATCTCCTGCATGCACAGTCATTATTTTTTTACCATTAGTTATGCATTTATCTAAATCTTCAGCAATGTGCCTTCCTTTGAATGGCTGCTTTTTCATCTTGCCAATCAGAATTTCAAACTGCCTTTCAGTTCCAAACAGAATAGCTGAGGTGCTATCGCAAGTTAAAGATGCTGTGCACCACGGAAGCGCGCATTCCATTCCAGCCGCAAGAGCCTCTTGTTTCAGAAGCAGTGCTCCTTTTAACGGAATATTGTCCATTCTTATTCTGTAAAATTTGCCCTTCTTGCCCATTATCTCAATGCCCTCAGGGGACACACCAATTCGCTCCATCTCTCTCTCAAGATCAATTACAAATCTTGAATTGAACATAAGAAAGGGAATGGTGGTTTTAATTTAATCTTTCTCCTTTATATGCACATCCAGTTGAGGATACGGTATTTCTACACCTTCCTTTGAAAATTCCTCATATATCTCTTTTGTTATTTCTCCCATAACAGTCCAGTAATCTGATGTGTTGCACCAAGCTCTGAGTTGCAAGTTTATAGATGAATCTGCAAGTTCTGTTATAACCACCGATGGTTCTGGTTCCTCTAAAACCAATGGATGCTTTTTCATAACCATAGTGGCTATTTCAAAAGCCTTATCTAAATTTGATTTGTACGATATACCAACATTTATTGCCACTCTTCTAACAGGCATTTTTGAGTGATTTACTATGGTCGCACCCCAAACTAGTTTGTTTGGAATCATTATGTATTTGTTATCCGGAGTTATCAACGAGGTGGACATCACACCCACGGAGCTAAGAGTGCCTCCCACGCCGTTAACCTCAATATAATCCCCTATTTCAAAGGGTTTGAGCATAGCAAGCCAGAACCCTGCAAATATGTTGGTCATCGTGTCCTGCAGCCCAAATCCTAAAATCAAGCCTATCACCGCTGAAACCCCTATCACGATGGCACTAACATCTATTCCCAGAATCGGTAGCACTGCTAATATTAGCATCACCACGAGCAGAATCTTCAATAATCTTGAAAGAAATTCCACAAGAAGTTTCGGGAGCTTTGTGCGATTCATAGATTTTTTAAATACATGCACAGCAAACAAGATAATTCCATATCCCACAACAAATGCCAGTATGGCCACTAAAATGGAAATTATTGAAATTCCAATGTACGGCAATGATGAAGCAATGTCGTATCCCAAAACATACAGAGCCATAGACCATATATGATGTTTTGTTATTTATACCTCTCCAATGTAACGTGCTATGACCTGTCATGGCAGAGAAAAATTATTAAATGTGAAAGTTCTTGGTGTTTGCGTGATTAACGCCGCCTCTCTGGGCATAAAAAATCTTGACGA
The DNA here is from genome assembly GCA_964425415.1 of uncultured Thermoplasmata archaeon. Taxonomy (GTDB): domain Archaea; phylum Thermoplasmatota; class Thermoplasmata; order Thermoplasmatales; family Aciduliprofundaceae; genus JAADDK01. The sequence continues at coordinate 10,713 of CAYRMJ010000010.1, forward strand.
GTTTGTACCGGGAGTGGGTTATTCATCTCTAAATCTTCTGTACGGTCCCCCGGGCTCAGGAAAGACCATTCTTGCCATGCAATTTTTAGCATACGGCGCCAGAAGAGGAGAGAATGTACTTTACATATCCCTTGACGAATCCACCAGAAACATAAAAAGAGATTTTGAGAGCATGGATATTTACATTGATGAGCTATACGTATTTGATGCGGTTCCACTAACCTCTGGAAAGGCAGAAATCAAACCTGTTAGAGAAGTCACACCCATAACCAAATTAACGAGGATGAAAGATGCCACTCACAAGAAAAAGCTGTTTGAAGCGGATATTCTCTCACTTAAATCCACACTCCAAAACGTGTTTGATAGAATGAAATTTGACAGAATAGTGGTGGATTCAATAACTGCGTTGAGATATTTTTACATGCGCGGTATAGTTCCTGACAGCGGAGTTCACTCATTCATGAGATTTTTACTAACGCACAGCAATGCGTCAATAATAGTGACAGCCGAAGATTTTGACGAGTTGATGATTGAAAAATCGGTGGTTGATTCTGTTTTCAAGCTTGAGCCTGACCGAAAGAACATAAATTTGGTGGTGGAAAAAACAACCTACAACTGTGCCATTGAAGTCATCCCCCTAACCCTTGGAAAGAGCGGCTTTTCGGTTGATGAAAAGTTTTATCTCAGTTATATTAAAAGGAGGGGTCAATGATGAGAATGAAGTTTGGCATCATGGGTTTAGACAAGATGCTCAACGGCGGGCTCGTGGATGGAAAGGTTTACATGTTGGTGGGAGAGCACGGCTCTGGAAAGACTCTGCTATCTTTACGATTTCTTCTTGAAGGGCTAAACAACGGGGAGAGCTGTTTGTACATAGCTGTTGATAAGCCCCCTGCACTGGTGCTTCAAGGGGCAATGTTAGGATTTGGCTGGAATCTAAGCTCTCTTCGTGTTATGGACGCGGTGCCCAGCGAGGCTTTGTACTCAACCACACCTTCCATCAGGGACATCACAGCTAAGGGAGAAATCACAATGGCGCAACACAGCAAAAAGAAAAATGAGGAAAAGGGAGAGTTGAGCATAGAAGGTCTAACTCTAAAGCTTCTTGATCAGATGAAAAGTGTAAGGTTTAATAGAATAGTGCTGGATTCACTTAGCCTGTTTAAGAGATTTGGTATAGATGAAGATAAGGAGTTTATGGGCATTCACAGATTGATAAATTTCTTCAAGCAAACGGGAGCAACCACCATAATAACCAGCACTCAAAATGTGAATTTAAAAGCTGAGTATCTGCTAAGCGCAGGGGTTATAGAGATTGAAAAGAGAAGAGGCAGTGCTGGGTACGAAAGATACATCCGTATAGTGAAGATGCGAGGCTCAGATTACGACCGCAAAACTAAGAGAATGTACATAACAGAAGATGGAATTTTCGTTCTGAGATGAAAGCTTATATATCTGATTATTTATAATCATACGAATGGAATACAGCATTCCCGATGAGAGTATGGTAAAGGAAATTGTTCGCAAGGTGCTTTTACACCGTGGAGTTGTAGAATCTCAAGCTGAGCTGAGGCGAGAGGTGTTGAAGCATTTGCAACACAGAAACGGTGAATACACAATAAGTGGAAAGCGGTTGCGTAGAATAGCTTTAGAAATGAAAGATGTGAAGGTTGAAATACACTGTAAAACCACCGATGTGGAAGTGAATGAGATGGACAAATGCCCAGTATGCGGCTCAGAGATGGAGAAAATTGAGAACATGACACTTGAAGGCGAGAAAATCACAATTGGATTCAAATGTGTCCACTGTCCCTACTGGACAGGACACAAATTGAGAGTGCCTATACGGTACGTTTTCAGAAAAAGATAGTTCAAACCCAGCCCACTCTCTCAAGCTCCCGTTCTTTTTTTGTCTTCTTTTTGAATTCCTTGTAGTGCTCTTTGCAAAGATGCACCTTCGTGCCTTTGCCTCCTAAATTAAAAATCTTCTCTGCCTTCTTTCTTGCCACGGTTTTCACAGCTTCGTTATCACAGCCTTCCACATCGCAAATTTTCTTTTCGCTCATGGACTGGGTATCGGTAAACACCCTTTAAACATTTTCCATGTGCCCAATCACACCGTCCATACGCTCAATTTCAACTATAAACAGCGACTTATTCACTTTCTCTTTTTCCAAAACATTCAGTATTTTCTTAGCCATATACCTTTCTCTCTCCCGCTCAATTTCCATAAACTCTCGTATTCTGTTAATTTCTCTGTCCCATTTAATTGCAAATTCTTCAGGCGTTTGTGCTTCAAAATTTTTCTTCCAAACCTTTCTCTTTCTCATATCAAATCTCATTATCTTGAGAAAATCAACTTTGCGAGTGAAGAGCTCAGAGTACTCTTCATCAGGCATATCCACAGGAATCATTCTCACATTGTGTTTCTTTGACAGTGCAAAAGCTTCAAGATAGGTTGGCACAGGCAGACCCACCTCCCCAAATTTCTCAAGTTTCTTCGCATATATCACGCCATAATCATCGGGTTCTATCTCAAAAGGTTCTTTGAGATATCTATGCAATCCTTCGTACTCCTCCGGAGATATACCAAGGAGAAACAAATCAGGATTGTATTTATCAAATACCTCTCTCAGCTTTGCTCTCTCGCTAACAAGACCTTTTACTGTGCCAAATACAATAAGTTCCAAGCCTCGCACCTGCAATTTTTTAACTATGCTCATATACTGCTACGCTCCTCAACAATCTTCTTCAACTCGTGGCGATTGTATTCCATAATCTCCTGCTTCTTTATAACCGCTACACCATTGTACTCCTCGTACTTTGTCTGAGACATTATGATGAAGCCTCTCTTATCCACTATATCAGAGAAAATGCGTATGTTCATAGCTTTGTTCTTAAGCTTTTTCTCGTTTTTTTCAAATCCGGTGAGCATAACATCACGCTCATCTCTGCTCAATGCTTCAAACGGACATTTTAGAGTTAGAAAAACATCATATCCCATATCCATAAGCCTGCGATACACATCCTCAAATGCCATGTTCTCAGGCGGAACGCGATCTTCCTCAAAATTTATGAATTCTCTAAAATTAACTGGCTCAATTAGCTCCGCTCCCAAAAACTCCTCAAGCCGTAAGGCCACATCTACCGTGGAACTCATTCCCTCCTCATACAACTGTATTGTCTTGCGACTAACTCCCGCAATTCTCGCAAGCTCTCCAAGAGATATGCCCCGTGCCATTCGTATATCTTTCAGTGCTTCGCCATTTATATTTACATAAAAACCTCCCGGTGCCACATAAACCATGGGGAATTCATCGTTAATCATTATATCTGCAAATGTGCCCAATGAGATTACAGGAATTCCATGCCTTGAGTACGCCACACCATCTATAATCTTACCTCCGCCGCTTTTAAAGCCAAGAACTATGGGAATTGCGTCAAGCTCTTTGCTTAGAATTTTCAACTCTCTTGCCATCTCAGGCCTAAATGAATCTGCATTGGATAGCACTTTTATAATATATATTTCTTCGCCTCTGCGAGCTATTATATCAAATGCCATGCTTCTACCTATTGGTAAGCCCACCTTAAATCCACCTTTTTGAAGTATGTACACAGCGTTTTTAAGAAGCTCTTCCTTCTCCATAACAACTTTGTATCACCTCACTACTATTTAAAAATTTCCCATAACCTGTGCAAAATTTTTTTAGGCACACAAACATACCGCTATGTGCAGGATATCAACGATATTGATATGAAAAGGTGGAAGGAGTACGAGGATATAATCACTGATTCGCTGTGGATTTTTCCATCACGGGACAACAGTGGCGCGCACACTCCTGAGTACCATGGAAACTTTGTGCCGCAAATTCCAAGGCAGGCAATGCTTCGCTACACCAAGAGAGGGGAGTGTGTTTTAGATACATTTGCAGGTCTTGGCACAACACTGATTGAAGCAAGAAGGCTTGGAAGAAATGCTGTGGGAATTGAGATTAACAGAGATACTGCAAGCAAAGCGCAAAAACTTATTGAAAGAGAAGAGAATCCATACAATGTTAAGACAAAAGTGCTGATTGGAGACGCTACTAAGCCTGAGACATACGAGGAACTAGGCATGTTTCAGCTTGCAATACTTCATCCTCCGTACTGGGACATAATAAAGTTCTCAGATATTCAGGAGGATATATCAAACGCTCCAACGCTGCAAAGCTTTCTTGAACTTTTTGAGAAGGTTGTCTCGCTAACTGCTGAGCATCTTGACGATGGAAGATTTTTAGTGTTGGTTATAGGAGATAAGTATCAGTCTGGCACGTGGATTCCCCTTGGATTCTACACGATGGAGAGAGTAATGAAACATGGATTTAACCTTAAAAGCATAGTGGTCAAGAACATTGAAGAGAATCGTGGAAAGCGCGGAAAATATGCATTATGGAGGTACCGTGCGCTCAAAGGGGGCTACTACATATTTAAGCATGAGTATGTTATGTTTTTTGAAAAAATGAGATGATTTATTTTACTGTAATCTCCTTTCCTTCCGCTATGACCATAGTGGGATAAGACTCCATGTTGAAAGGATCTCCATTCCACACAACCATTGATGCAAAGTATCCCGGCTTAAGCTTTCCTATGTCCTTCACACCCAAAATGTCCGCTGCATTTCCGGAGATAAGTGCAATACTCTCCTCTCTGCTCAGTCCAAATCTTCTAAAGAACCTAAGCTGCAAGTATAAGTTTCTCTGAAGCACTACCGGATGGTCGCTCATCAACGCAAACTTCAGTCCAGAGTCCACTATGTATTTTATGTTTCTCCAGCTCTCGTGCTTTAGCTCAACTTTGTAAGAGAAGGAATCCACAGGCCCGTATATCACATTGATATTCCTCTTTTTTAATTTATTCCAGATATGAGAACTGTGCACATCGCAGCCATGGTTCACCACAGCATTTACTCCGAACTCGTCAATCAGATTCATAAGAACTATTATGTCATCCTCTTTGTGTACATGGACCATAAGAGGAGTATTGCCCTCAATGAGCTCAATGAACATCTCTGTTAGCGGCTCCACCTCCTCAATTTTCTTATCCCCGCCATCCACCAATTTTTTTGTCTTCTTAGCTTTCAAAAATTCCTCTCGGAGCATCGCTATTGCACCCATTCTTGTGCTGGGCCGTGTGCCTTTCCAATCAGTAGTACTGCGAGGATTGTATCCCAGAGCTGCTTTTATCCCTATGTTTTTGATAAACGCATCCTCAATATTGGTTGCAAAATTTCTTATAAGTGCAGTTCTGCCTCCTATGATATTTCCGCTGCCGGGCATTATGTGAGAATACAAAACTCCAAACTCAACACTCTCTCTAAACGCACGGTCGTCCATGTAGACAGAATGTATCGCGTTAACAAGAGGGTATATAGCATTCATCTCCTCGTTGGTCTCGTCCTCCTGATACGGTTCACCGCTTCTTGCCATTCCTATATGGCAGTGTGCATCTATGAATCCGGGAGTGACCACACCTTCAGCTATCACCTCAGCATCATTTGCATCATCACGTATATCAACTATCTTTTCATCATCAAACACTATGTATTTATCTCTCAGAGCTGCTTTTTCTGTTCCATCGTAGAGCACAGAGGCTTTTACCGCTTTCATAAAGAAGGGCATGTGTTATTCGTTCATTAATTCTTGCACCGCGATTTTTAAATAATGAATCACTTTTGAGTCTGTGGATTCGTTTAGAGAGGTGATTAAAAATTTCTCACCTTCGTGGTTCGCAATGGTCATGGGCACGGGGGTATATGCCACATCCACAGGAGTGCTATATTATATAATTCACCTCAGCTTTTTGGTTATATTTTCTCAATGGCTCGTGTTTATTAATTTCGTGATGTTTTCTGCAATATTGGTTCCTTTTTTATGGAAATTGTTGTTTTATCCCAATGAAGTAAAAAGAGATTTCAAAAATCCACTTCAGGCAAATTTTTATGTTATGTTTGGCATTGCTCTTCTCTCTCTGGCGGCTAATTTCTCCATAGTAAATCCCGTGGGAATACTGTACATATCGTTTTGGTTCTTTGGCACACTGGCAGTAGTTATAATTGAGATGTACATTCTAACCATATCCTTCTTAGGAAAACATATTGAAATTCAACACATAAATCCATCATGGTTTTTAGGCACCACGGGCCTGTTGCTGGTTCCCGGCACAGGATTCATGGTTGTAATGGTTCCCCAGCTTCATGACCTCTCACTATTTCTTTTTGATTTTTCATTTGGTGCAGGCTTTTTTCTTTACATTGCTCTCTTTTCAATATGGATATATAGGTTCATTTTGCACGAACCGTTGAAAAATTACAGAATACCTCTTTTCTGGATCAATTTGGGACCGATAGGTGCATTTTTGATGTCTCTGATAGTTCATTATCACTATTCCGTTGGCTTAGAAGGTGTGAGCATGTTCTTCGCCATGCTGCTCATGGGAAGCGGAGTATGGTGGTTTATAATGGCGTTAATAATCACGCTCTATTATTTGGGACACATAAATATCCCGTACAAAACTGCATGGTGGTCATTCACCTTTCCACTTGGACAGTTTTTAATAGGTGTGAATCTGTTCAATAGCGTGTATCACAATTCCACAATCACCCTATTCGTTGTATTCTTGTACTTGCTTCTCTCAGTTTTCTGGATCACAAACATTTTTATGATGATTCACTCATTGCTGCGGGAAGGCATAATGGCCGTTCAGGGAATTGATTAACAGCAATCTATAAATAGAGCACTTTTGATATAGATTGCGTGAAAAAGGAACTAAGCGAAGATTACATAATAGGATTTCGGGAGTTCTTCAGAATATTTCTTATGATAATTTACGCTTTACGTAAGATAATCATAAGTCTTGTACTTATAATTTTGAGTTTGGGATTGGTATTGGACATGACAGAGCACATTGGGTTTTGGGATGGTATATACTTGGCATTTGTGTCTGCGCTAACTGTTGGATATGGAGATATAGTACCGCACACACCACTTGGAAAAATAGTGTGCGTATTCATTCTTCCCATACTGGGCATGATTTTAACAGGCATAATGGTAGCCGCTGCTTTGAATGCCATAGAGCGTGCAATTAAAAACAAAAAACCAGAATTCTGATTTTTCACATTAAGTTTAAATACATTGTGATAAATCATACATTGATGGTTGAAAAAGTTAGAAGTGGTATTCCTGGACTGGACCGAATAACTGATGGAGGTCTAAACCTAAATTCATCAGCCGTGATCATCGGCTCCACCGGGGCTGGAAAAACCACATTTGCCACTCAATTTATAAGAAGAGGATTAATTGAAGGACACGAGTGCATATTCATAAGTCTTGATGAAAACAAAGAGCAGATAATTCGCGATGCTCTTGACATGGGCTGGGACGATATTCTGTATTTCATACAAGAGGAAAAGCTTGTTTTTGTGGATGCCAGTGGCAAAGAGTTTAGCACATTTATCAAAAAGGAGTTGCCGGATTTTGTAGAATCGTGGGAAAGTGCAAACGCAAGAGTGGCAATAGACCCGCTAACTCCTGTAGTGTGGGCCAATCCTGCAAGATACGCACAGAGAGAACTGTTAGCTTTTATGCTCAAAGAGCTCAGAAGAGTGGGCACACTTGTTGCCACCCTTGAGGAACACGGACCTCCGGACCTCTCATCTCCCGAAACAGTGATTCCAATGTACTTAGCGGACTCGGTTATACATCTCAAATACAGAGCAAGTGAGAACTTCAACAGACAGATAAAAGTAGTAAAAATGCGAGGTAGCAGGCACAGCGAGGAGTACTTCAAATACCGTATAATTCCGGGGTTTGGACTGGTGGTGCTGTCTCCGCGCGCGCCTCCGGGCAGGAGTCAAGAGAGAGTTAAAAAACTTGAGCGCATTATTCTTTCAAAGATGAAAAAGCAATCCCCCATCACCATAGCAAGAGTGAAGAAAATGCTACAAGCGATTGAAGATGAAGATATAAGAAATTTGGAACTTGAGGATTTGGCTGATTCAATTATTGAGGCGTTTATATGAGCATTAAAGAGCTGGAAAAAAGGATTAAGAGCGTGCAATCGGAATCAACCCAAGGACTACATCTATTCTCAAGTGAGAATCGTAGAGCAGTGTTTCGTGAACTCAGCAGATTGCCATGCCAGACATCCTCATCCATCGGCGCTCACTTAAACATTGAACCACGAGTTGCAGAATGGCACCTTAAAAAACTTCACGATGTGGGACTTGTGGAAGTATGGAACGAAAAGAAGAGATTTTATTTTATACCTGAACTGGTGGACTTCTCAGACTTACCTCTATTCTCTCTTTTGAATCGCAAAGCTGTAAAATACATTATCCGATATGCAGTGTCAGGATGTTCTCCCGTATCTGATTTGAAAGTGCCAAGCTCTTCTTTTTACAAATATGCCCATGAGCTTGAGCAGTTAGATATGATATATATATCAGGAACTCAAAGAAAGTACCTGTGCGGCACAGAGAGATTAAGGAAATTAGTGGAAAAATACGAAGAAAAAGGTATTAATTTTAAAAAGTATATTCTGAAAGTAATTGAAATTCCGGGTTTTAATGTGCGCGTGGCGGGAATAATCAACAATGAGCTCAAAATTGAAGTAAGGGGACTTGAAAATTTTAGCATGGGTGTGTATATCTCGCCACTGCAAACTGCAATGGAGGTGTGATAATGGACGTGGAAAATTTGAAAAAGATGGCTGGAGAGCGTGCAGCAGATAGAGTAAAAGATGGAATGATTGTGGGCTTAGGAACTGGAAGCACGGTGAAATACACAATATACAAAATAGGAGAGATGGTAAAAAACGGTTTGGATATTGTTGGAATACCGACATCTCGCAGCACAGAGCAACTTGCAAAGGCTCTGGGAATACCCATCGCCAGATTGGAGGATTATGAGAGAGTGGATTTGACCATTGATGGAGCTGATGAAGTGGACAGAGACCTCAATCTTATAAAGGGAGGTGGTGGTGCTCTGCTCAGAGAGAAAATGGTGGCATATTACTCAAATTATGAGATAATCGTGGTGGATGAGAGAAAACTCTCTAACGTATTGGGCTCTTTTCCCCTACCCATAGAGATTGTAAAATTTGGATATGGAAAAACCATGGAAACTCTATCCAAGATGGGGTGTGAACCGAGTATAAGAATGAATGGCACTGAAAAATATGTCACTGATAATGGAAACTACATAGTTGATTGCAAATTTACCAAAATTGACAATCCTGAGGAGCTTGAGATAGAAATCAACATGGTTCCGGGAGTTGTTGAAAACGGCCTATTTAGAAATCTGGCAAATGAAGTTTTAGTGGGAACAAAAAATGGATTAAGAGAGCTCAAGCGTATGACTTAAGCTCTTCTATTAGTTTCTGTATGTTTTTTATTTCTCCTTCAAGGTCCTTTTCAATTTCCGCAATTATCTTTGGAAATGGCTTTGCAAGCCTGTATCCATGCACAGGTCTGCCCTTTCCTTCCTTTTTAATGTCTCTCTTGGTTATCCAACCCTTCTCGCGAAGATACTTCATCGCAATGCTCACCTCGGGCTGTCTCAGCTCAGTGTTTTTTTCAATTTCAATGGATTTAACTTCATCTCTCTTTCTCATATAAACTAAAGTTCTGGCCACATTTCGTGGAAGTCCAGCTCTCTGAAGCACCTCTGCAAGTTTTGCATCTTCTCTTGTGAATCCGTCCTTCATTTTTATCACCTCAAGTGCGAGATTGCAACATCCTATATATAAGTTTCTAAATTCAAAAGAAAATCTTTAAACAAAATATCTAAAAAACAGCTTTCCCGTATTTTTCAGCATTTGCATGCCATTGCATGTCTATTCAAAAATTTAATGTTTTAATCTTTCAAGAAAATGAATTTTTAGATTAGAATTTATGTAATCGGTAGGGTATTATAGGAGTTAAAGTAATTACCCCCACAATGAAAATGCTTTTACATGCATGTTGCGCTCCGTGTTTGGCAGCTCCATACAAGCATCTCAGTGAAGAGCATGATATTACTGTTTTTTGGTACAATCCAAACATACAACCGTACAGGGAGTATCTGAGAAGATTGCGCGCGTTTAGGGATTACACTTCCAGAGAAGGTATTAATGTTGTTGAAGATCTTAGCTATCCACTTGAAGATTGGCTTGCCACAGCAGCAATGCTGAGCAAGAAAAGCAATGTTCTACGATGCAGGTTCTGCTATGGAGAAAGATTATATAAAACTGCAATGATGGCTAAAAACATGGGAATGGATGCATTTTCAACCACTTTGCTTCTTGCCCCTTATCAGAAGCATGAAATTGTTAGAGAAATTGGTGAGAAAATTTCAAAAAAGGTTGGCATTTTATTTTATTATGAGGACATGAGAAAATGGTTTGATGAGAGCGAAGCATTAGTTAGGCAGGCAGGTATATATCGGCAGGGATATTGCGGGTGTGTGTTCAGCGAGGCTGACAGGTACTGGAAGGATAATCCGTAGGGATAACAATGAAAACTAGAAGAGAAAAAATAGCTGAACTGCTCACTCAGAATTCAATGGCACCATCTGAAATTGCAAAGGCTCTTGATATGTCTGTGAAAGATGTAATAGAGGATCTTCATCATATTTCAAAATCTAAAAAATATGGCATGCTGCTCGTGCAACCAGCACGGTGCAAAAGCTGTGGATTCACATTCCAACCTAAAATATCCGTGCCCAAAAAATGCCCAAAATGCAAAAGTATGTGGATTGAAGAGCCAAAGTTTAAAATTGTTAAAAATTCATTGAGATGAATTCACTTTTCTTGGACAATACTTCACTTTGCAATGACTACAAACAATTTTTTCCTTATCTTTCTCAGCCGTTTTTATGATTATGGACTCAACAGACTCTATGTTCTTTATTGCAGATATAGTGTCCATTTTAAGCGGATTTTCAATGATTATAACTAGGCGATTTGATTCTCCAATCTCACGTTCACCAATTATTTCTTTTATTTCACAGGCTCTCTCTCTCAATATTTTTGCAATCTTTTCCAATGAGCACCCGAATTTTCCCTTTTTGAAGGTTATCTCCAAAACTTCCCATCCCATTATCGGAGCAACGTTCTCAAGATTTAAGTGGGGTGTCATTCTCTCAAATATACTTTTTAGCTCGTAGGTTTTTTCAATGTACTCAATTGTGTGATACACTATTTTTCTATTAACTCCTGCTGCTCTTGCTATTGCATTTATTGAAATCTCCACATCGCCCAAAAACAACCTTGAGTTTTCTATTCGTATTCCATTATTTGCCAGAATCTCTGCAACTTTTTTTCTTGCAGGATAATTTTTAAAGTACTCGCGAATTATGTAGAGCATAAAAATGGTAAGGTTAAAAAAATATAATAAACTTGTTCCTGCTTACGCCTCTTCAAGGGTTATACAGGAGACCGGGCAGGAATCTACAGCCTCTTTCACGCAATCGTAGAGGTCATCTTCAATTATCTCTTTTATAACCCTGCTTTTACCCTCATCGTCCAGCTCAAAGACATCTGGGCATAGACTTGCGCAGATACCATCGCCAATGCATGCATCCCTATCAACTGCAACTTTCCACTTTCCCATTTATATCACCAGAGTAGGGAATGGTGGATGGATATAAAAATTTTTTGAGGTGATACTCAACCCTGTGTTATCTCCAAAACATAAGAATTGATTAATCGCAGGATTTCATGGAAAGATTATATACGAGCCTGCAAATCCGCATTGGTGATTGAGTACATCATCGCCGCGGCAATCATGCTTCTATTCACCGCTCTGGCATTCAGGAAGAATGCAGTGGCCATGCTATCAATTGCATTCACTCTGATTTACGTGGTGGAAATCATTCTATACTCCATCTCACAGACTCGGGCGTATGATTTCTTTCTCCTCTTCGGCTCTGAATTTCCCCCAACATGGAACATCTACACTGCAATTTTCCTTCACTCGCTTTCTCCTGCACACATATTTTTCAACATTCTATTTTTCTTCCTCGCTGGTATGCCCTTTGAATCTCGAATTGGGAGCAGGCGATTCACCCTGATTTTTCTCATCTCCGGCATTCTGGCGAATCTGGGGTTCACTCTGTTTCTCTATCTCTCAGGAGTGAACTCAATTCTGATAGGTGCATCGGGAGCGATATTCGGTATAATGGGTGCCTTCGTTGTGATGTATCCAAACGACGAAATAGCCATGTTCCTGGGCCCCATACTCATGCCGAGGGTGAAGGTGAAATACGCAATTCTCGCCTTGATCATCATTGAATTTGCAGCCTCCATGCTCTGGGTTAACGACAACGTAGCTCACGGAGCGCATGTGATCGGAGCCGTGACCGGCGCGCTTATGGGCAGCTTCTACGCCCGTAGAGGAATCAAAGAAAAGAGAGATAGAAATAATTTGAACCATGAGGTCTTTGAGACGCTGGCAGATTCCCCAAAGCTATCCAGAATATACGAAAGAATAATGGAAGAAGAGGATAAAAAAATACGGGAGGCATGGATACTGGAATTTTTCCGAGAGAGGTTTGGAGATGCAAAAATTGAAGGTGATTTTGTAATCTCCGGGGGAAAGAGGTACAGGATTTACAGGTGATACCATGAGGATAGATGGCTCGTATGGAGAGGGTGGCGGGCAGATTCTGCGCACTGCCGTGGCGCTATCCTGCATTCTGGGAGAGGAGATAGAGGTGGTCAACATAAGAAAGGGGCGCAAAACTCCCGGGCTCAGAAATCAGCACATCCACGGAATAAAGCTCGCAGCTGAGATTTGCAATGCCCAGACTGAAGGATTGAAGCCAAAATCCACGCACATAAAATTCATTCCGGGAAAAATAAATGGTGGGCGATACGAGGTGGACGTGGGCACCGCCGGTAGCATATCGTTGATTCTTCAGACCGTGCTTCCAGTTGCGATTGCGTCGGGTGAGGATTTTGAATTCGTTTTGAAGGGTGGCACGGATGTACCATTCTCTCCGCCCATTGATTATTACATCCACGCTCTGTTTCCCCTTCTCAGAAAATACAGAGTGGATGTTGAGGGAGAAGTTCTGGAAAGAGGGTACTATCCCGAGGGTGGCGGAATGGTAAGGGTGATGGTGCGAGCTTCGGATATTGACAAACTGATGATTCCATCGCGGGGAGAGTTGAGAAGGAGAACTGCGTATTTCAACATGAGAAAACTGCCAATGCATATTGCGAACAGAATACGGAAAGAGATTGTAGATTTTGAATTTGTTGCGGATGTGCGAAATTCAGGAAGGAGCAGAGGCTGCTCGCTGGTTCTGGTTGAAGAATACGAGAAAACTATAATTGCGGGGGATTGCCTGTGCAGGAGGGGCCTTCCGGCGGAGAGAGTCGCACGCATTGCGATTGATAGCATGGGTAATGAAAGAACCGGAACGGTTGATGAGCACATGGCTGACCATCTCCCTGTTTTCGTCTTTATTGCAGGAGAGGTGCAATTTCTCGCTGAAAGGATAAGTAAGCATACGAAAACTAATCTATGGTTACTTGAACAGTTTGGTGCAAAAACAGAGGTAAGAGAAAAAGAGATTCACGCATACATATAATTCTTGGGTACCTTTTTTACTTGTGCCGCTTGCTTTCTTATCTCTGCAATGTTTTTCTCTATCTTCTCCGCCTCCTCGTATAGCGGCTTGGGGTCAATCTTCACTCCACGCAGCATGTCGTTGAGCACCTCCACAATTCTGCCAGCGGCCCTTGCATCTGGATAATCAGGATGCGCCTCCGCAAGAAGCGCAATTACATCTCTCTCTCTCTTCTTTCCCTCCGTGAGCAAAACACCCGTAACTCCCGTTATCACTCCCTCATCAAAGCCAAGCACGTAATCTGGTATCTTCTTTGCAGCATATTGTGTGCTCGCAATTCCATAAACATCCACGTTTTCTTTCATCTGCTCCACAATTAGCCCTTCAGGAGTGATTATTGTATCGGCCCTCTTCTCATCGGCCCAATCAAGCATCAGAGATGAAAGGGGCTTAACTATCGGCGTAGGAACTTGAAACTCCGAGACAAACACTGCAATCTTAGTATTTCTCTTTATCTTTCCCCCGTATATTCGCACGGGATTGAGTGGCTCACCACCCCGCACCAATGCCACTGATGGAAAATACTCGCTATCCACTATGGCAATCTGCTCAAGTTTCAAACTCTCTATAACATAATTTGCAACTATTGAGCTTACCAATCCCACCGATGGAAAGCCATCTAATATCACCGCATCTCTCAAATCTATTTTCTTTATCTCTGATATTTCAGGAGACATAAGGGCTAATCTTTATTGAATTATAAAAAAATTTCTGAATGAGG
>CAYRMJ010000011.1:0-4296 GCA_964425415.1 uncultured Thermoplasmata archaeon
GGAGATTATGCCCTAAATGACGCTCCGTATGGAAGCGGATACGGTGGATGGGGCAACGGAGGCATGGGTAGAGGTCGTGGAAGAATGCAGAACGCAAGACAGGGAGCAGGACGTGGCTCTGGTCGTGGTGTCGGGCAGGGCGCAGGTCAGGGAAGGGGCATGGGCAGAGGAAGAAGAGGAAAAAGAGGGGGGAGATGGTGAATGCCCGGATACGGGTGCCGCGGAGGTTACAGGCGCTCACCCATAAGCGTTTACTCTCTGATTGACATCGCAATCATAGTGGGTATGCTCTACATCCTGATTTCCCTCTTCGTTATGGCTGCCACGTACATCATTGCTCTTATTGCCCTGTTTCTGCTCAGGGAATTTCTGGTAAGGAGGAATTTCACGAGAAGAGCTGTATGGAGGTGATTAAAAATGTACGGATATTATGGATACTACGGATATGGCCCCGGATACGGCTGGGGCAGAGGTAGAGGAAGAGGATTTGGAAGAGGACGCGGCTGGGGCCGCGGATGGGGATACGGCGCAACCCTCGGGTATTGCCCGTGGACCGGTATGCCAAGAGGCTGGAGATGGATGCAGCCATACGGACCTTATGGAACGGGCTATGCCCCATACGGAACTCAGGCGCCTTATGGATACGGAAGATATTATGCCCCGATGCAGGGGTACTACGGATATCCTCGGTACGGATACCCACAGAGCGGAGTGGACGAGCGCACCGCATTGCAGAACGAGGCAAGATATTTAGAGGAGAGATTGAAGGAAATAGACGCGAGGCTGAAGGCTCTGAAGGGTGAATGAGATGAGAGTGGCGATAACAGCGGATGTTGCAGATGAGAATTCTCCTGTGTCTCCAATATTTGGAAGATGCGCTTACTACGCAATTTACGACACAGCAACGGATCGCTTGGAATTTGTGCCCAATCCCGGCGGGATGATGGCCCGCGGCGCTGGAGTACAGGCGGGACAGTTCCTTGCAGAGCAGGGAGTGCAGATGGTCATAACCGCAGGAATGGTTGGTCCAAACGCCGCGATGGTTTTGGGACAGGCAGGAATAGAGGTGGTTAACGGATTTCAGGGAAGCGTAAGGGACGCTGTGGAAATGGCTAAATCAGGGCAGAGGATGCAACTGGCAGGAATGAACTATGCACCTGCACCCATGAGCAAGGAAGATGAGATACGCATGCTTGAAGAGGAGAGAATGCGCATAGAAGAGCGGTTAGCAGAGATTAAGAAGAGACTGGAAGAGCTGAGCCGTTAATATCTTTTCATATTTTCATTTGTAATAATCACTGCATAAAATTTAAATAACCTCCCGCCTGTTTTTAAAATATGAGAATACGCACAGGGATTAGCGGTTTTGACTCCTTGGTTCAGGGAGGTTTCATTCCAAACAGGGTTTACATCATCGCAGGACCTCCCGGCGCTGGAAAGACCACCTTTGGCATACATTTCCTCATTCAGGGCGCAAAAGAGGGAGAGAGGGGGCTTTATGTCTCGCTGACGGAGGACCCTAGAAACATCATAGAGGACATGTCATCATTCTCCTTCAATCTGAAAAGGTACACCCTTGCAGGACTCATACTCTTCGTTGATATGGGCCCGCTGAGCATCCAGTACATGAACGCCCTAAAAGACAGGAACAGCATAAAAAGCACTTATGCCGAGGAGGTTTTCAAAAAGATAAGCGCACTGGTGAAGATGAAAAACGTTAAGAGAATAGTCATTGATTCAGTTCTCACTCTGCGCTATGGAAGTGGAAATGCGGAAGAGCAGAACCGTGAGATTGCAAGATTCTTCCGCAGTTTAAAGGACCTCAAAGCCACCACTTTGATTCTCTCGGAGATGACAGACCTTTCCAATTACAGCCCGGAGCATTACATGGCACATGGCGTGATTTTCCTGCACAATTTCCTGAATGGAAACTCAATGACCCGCGCCATGCAGGTAATAAAAATGCGCGGCACCAATCACAGTTGCGACATGCACCGTATGGAGATCGGAACTGACGGAATAAGAGTGTTTCCCCAGAAGGTGTGAGCCATGAGATGTCCAGTATGTGGTTCAAGAAATGTGAAAAAACTCAAAACAGGAAGCTACAAATGCAACGAGTGTGGATTCGTGTTTTATCCGGAGCGAGATGCAATAATTGACCTACGAGACCTCGTAGATACGAACACCATAAGCGATGAGGATATTGAAGGAATAGGTGAGAGCGTGAAAATCCACGCAGACGAGCTCGGTCGTGAGCTTTTTGGAGAGAATACAAAAAACATTTTCGCGAGACTTGACTCTCCTGACGAGCTTGTGGACCGCTACGGAGATGAAGAAAAAGTTTATGGAGTGTTCATAACTTTTAAAGGCGATGTGGAAGGAACAATGCTTCTAATAGTCCCTGAGCAAAATGTTGAAGATGTGATTTCTGAAAATCGCGGCTTGTTTGAATCTTTGCGTGAAGTTGCAGAGAAATCATTTAAAATGTTTTCCAGAGCCACAAAGCTTAAAGCAGAGCCCGTTGAAATTGACATTGCCTATGACGACATGGTTAACATCATAAATTTCCTCACATCGGAGATTGGAGATTCAAAAGAGCTTGCACTTTTCAACTACCGTTTTTCTGGAAACGATAAGAACTATGGAGAAGTCATATTCGTGCCTTCAAAAAATAGCTTAGGAGTGCTTAGAAGAGTAAGCTGATTCTTCCACATATCTTTTCACATTTTCATCGTATATCTTTATCCAAGTCCTTCTTATGGGAATCATATTTAATAACTTCCATTGAAAGTATTTAAATCAAACGCGATGAAAATCTTGGGAGATTATCAACGATGATTTTTTCTCAGAAATCTGGGAAAATGAAAGAATTTTGGCTTCATATCTGGAATCTCAATCGCCTCAAGCCCCCTCGTGGGTTGCCTCACCTCGCCAGCAGGCACGTTTTTGTCCTGAACCATATCCTGCTCTCTCTTAATGGCCCCGTCCGAGATTCCTCTTCTATATGCTCTCTCCACTTCTTTTTCAATCCCTATTTTATTTGCTAACTCTTCTATCCTGTCCCTCTCTCTGCGCACCCAGCCTACGGAATCGTAGTGTTTGTAATAACCTACCTCAAATCCAAGAATGTAAGCCTTTTTTATTATCTCTCTTGCATCAACCTTTTTCTTTTTAACTTTCATTGCTCACACCTCAGTATATCTGAACAAATCTATTTAACATTATTGGAGGCACGGTTATTTCCCTGTATACTGGTATGCCATCTCCCGCAATTAGCTTCATCTCCGCCGTGCTCTGAGATGTGAGGCTCAACCCTGCGGCTCTGCAATTTATGTACATTATCACAATTGCTCCGTCCTCCAGAATGTAGCTCTTCTCAAACTCCCCGGTTGGGTCATTCACAATGGACACAGAGTAATGAGATGAATCACTTCCATTTATTCCAAACCCGCTTGAATTGAGCTTTAAGGATACATCTTTCGCCCCGTCAGAAATCTCCACTATAACTGTGTTGAAATCCACAGGTTGCGAGCCCGGGCCCAAAGCGACTTTGATTTGAAGAATCTGCAAGGTACTCTGAGGATAAACAACATCACAGTGATTTCCAGCCTTGTCCACAGCCACCACGAGATAGTTGTAGCTCTCGTATGGGGTGTATCTGTAATCCACAAAGCTCGTGTTTTTCACAACCGCGTATGGAGGTTTTGAGAATATCGCAGGGGAGGTGAGAGCATTGTAATTCTTACTTCTGAATATCTCGTATTCCAGTATGCCACTCTCCTCATCCTCCGCTCCTCTCCATCTTAGTTTTATGAAGTATGGACCCACCTCGTAATGTAAACCCTGCGGAGTTGTTGGTGAGCTAGTATCCGCCATGGTTATGTTCACATGATCCACAGTGGCTGTATAAAGTGCAGAGTTTCCAGCCCTATCCTCGCCCACAATTGCATAGTACCACGTTCCTGTGGAGGGTGGATAGTCCATGTACTTGAATGTGGCGTTGCCCACCTCAGCAATCAATGTGGCGTTGTGTATGTTTGAAGATGTTATTTGCTTTTTAGCACGATATATTTTTTGCATTGCGATTCCACTTCCATCGTCCGTTGCGTGCCATGTGATTATAACTCCATATCCTGAAGTCTGTATGGATTCAACAGTCCCGCTTGGTGCCGTTGTGTCTGGAGTGCCTGTGGGCACATGAACCGTCTGATTTATGGCAGAATAAAGAACTGCATTTCCCGCTCTATCGTATCCAATTATGGCGTATCCGTATGTTTCATCAGGTTGAACTGAGTA
>CAYRMJ010000011.1:4396-9986 GCA_964425415.1 uncultured Thermoplasmata archaeon
TTTGCAATCTTCTCACCCTGCTCTCTCAAAGTCACACCCACATATATTATCAGCGATGATGCGATGGCCGCAACTATTATGATGGCAATGAACAGTATGAGCGTCGCAATGCCCACATCACCTTCCTCTCTCTCATAAATCACCTTCATATTTTGAAAATTCTCCGTGGTTTCTTATATAAAGAATTACCCGTGATTATCAGCGCGTAAAATCAGATATGAAACAAAAAATCAAATCAATTGAAAAATGAGTAATAATGGCAAAATTTTATATCTCTGTAATCCATTACTTCCGTTGATGGATTTAGATGCAAAGATTGAGATAGAGCTCAAAAAGAAGCTTGAAAAGCTCATTGACGGGCTCAGCAGCACCATTGTGGAACTGCACAAGAAAAGGCTGGGTTTGTCGGGAAAAGATTTAAGTAGGGATGATTATATCCTCCTCCTGCAGGACATAAGGGAATCCATTGAAAGGTTTGCAGGACCGAAGATTGCAGATGAAATTTACGATGATATGGTTAAATTGGTAAATGAGGAATATGCAAGGTGATGAAAATGGCAGAATACCTAAAAACATATGTGGAGGGCCTTGACCAGAAAATTGAGCGCGGAATACCCAAAGGACACATAGTGTTAGTTTCAGGTCCCACCGGTAGCATGAAATCAACTTTGACATACTATATGGGGTACAGATACCTTCAAAACAACAAGAAGGGCAATGTTGTTTACATATCTCTTGAGCAGAGCCGTGAGAGCCTCATAAGGCAGATGGTCAGTCTTAACATGGACATTGAAAAACTTCCAAAGGGAACTGAATTCAATGTTTTTGACTGGGGATTGGTCAGAAAGATGGTGAAGGAATCAGGAACCTATGAAAATGTGGATTGGATAAAAGCAATAGAAACTCCCGTGCGCGAGTACGCGCGTGAGAAGAAGATTGACATACTCATTCTGGACTCATTGCAGGCGCTTTACGCCATAGCACAGATGGAGAATCCGAGAAACCAGCTGTTCTTCCTATTTGAGACCATGAGAGAGCTGGGCGGCACCGTGTTCATAATATCCGAGGCAGGATACAACTCCATGAGCTTCGGTACCTATGATGTGGAGGGCTTCTTGGCTGATGGTATAATACACCTATCCATGGAGCGCGTTGGCAGAACCCTCGGAAGGTACATATCCGTAGTGAAAATGAGAGGCGTGAAGCACAGCACAGACTACTATCCGCTTTTGGTTGACCAGAGAGGCTTCAGGATAGTCTCTCACTAACCCCATTTCGCTATCTTTTTATACTGCATTGGCGATTTGCATTTATGGATTGCTGTTATTGCACAGATAGCATAATTCGGGAGCTTAAAAAGGCTCTTAAAAAGAGCGATGAAGATTTGAGAAAGGATGTGGAGCAAATTGTTAAGAAACATCGTAAAAAATGCGGTTCTCAGGTTCATGGAGATTACTATGTGCGAGCTGGAAAGTCATATCTGGTGGATGAGAGGGGAAACAATCTTTCAGAGAAGGTATTCAAGCAGATTTTAGCCAGAAATTACAGAGGTTTGTATCTATCACGAGATGCACCTGAGGATATTTTGAATGAGGAAAATGTGAAATTTTACTGGATCAGCACGGCTCGCGCGCCCAACGCGGTGGCGCCCACGGACCTGCCAAAGATGCTCTCAATAGTCAAGGAATTTTTGAAGGAGGGGGGAAGGTGTGTGGTGATGATTGAAAGCTCAGAATCACTAATATTGCACAACGGATTTGACAAATTTCTAAAATTTGTTCAGAGCATAAAAGATGCAGTAAGCGAGAGCCGCGGCATACTTCTTGTTTCCATGAACATGAAAGCCAGAACTGACAGGGAGAGAGCACTCATAGAGGAAGAATTAGTGGACCTTTTAAAGAAAAAATGAGATTTTCACGACGAAAGGTTTATATTTTTTAATACGATGATTAAATGATGAGTGTTCCAGAGTGCATTGACAGATTCATGAAGAAAGAGGGTATAGCGTTTTTGGTGCGGGGCAAGCCGGGAACGGGCAAAACCACATTCGCTCTGACCTTGATGAAAGATTACAATTTTGCCTATGTCACCACGAAAAAGAACAGAGAGAGAATTGTGCAGGAGTATCCGTGGCTAACTGAGGAGATGGTTGATAAAATATTCGCCATTGAAGAAAAGTATATTTACAAAGAAACGGATAGATTTGGAGAGAGCTTTTATCTTCTTCCTGAATCACTTAGGCATGTTCTGAATTTATTTGAAGACTCAAAGATTGAAGGACTTGTTATTGACAGCTGGCATTCAGTAATCAACCAACTCAACATAAAGGCCATTGAGGAAAAGGAGAGAGAGAAGATATACGATGCAAACACATTCTTTTTAAAATTAGCAAAGTTTGCAAACATGGGCGTGAAGATAACTGTGGTGCGTGAGGGAGAGGAAGACGACTCACTGACATACATCTCAGATGGAGTTCTGACTTTCAAGCAGCATGTGAGGGAGGGGAGAATATACAGATGGTTTGAAGTTGACAAATTGCGCGGTGTGGAGGTGCAAAGAAGAACGCACTATTTCACTTTAAAAGACTCCATTTTCACCTGTGTGAGTTCAGCACCCCTTAAACATCCCTCCGCGGTTAATGGATTGAAAAGCAATGAGGGAATCACAACGCTGTACTTTGACGATATGTTCTCTTTGAAGCGTGGCAACACGGTGCTTTATGATTTTGGAGAGTTCATCCCCAAGAGTTACAAGACCACAGCAATAATGGGTATGGTTGCGAGTTTTCTAACCTCTGGCTCAAAGGTGCTTATGATACCACCAAACGAGCTGGACATGAGCGAGCTTAAATACGGAATTTATCTCTTTGGATTGGAAAAGAGCTATGAAAATCTCACATACATATATGGAGAGAAGACTATGGAGCATTTTTCAAAGAAAATAAATCTCAGTAAGCCTCAGGAAATAGTTATGTCCATCAAGGATGAGCTTGGATACACATCATCGCCCACTCCACCACTGGTGATAGTGGGATACGATAGACTCTACACCTACCTAAATGATAAGGAAATGATGCATACATTATTCAGAATAAAAGACGTGGTAAGGGAAAAATCTGGTATTTTGTTGATTGCTGGAACGGTTTATGATAAAGAGGTTAAAAGATTTGTGTCAAGCATCTCGGACATATACGCTAAGTTCAGCAATGTAGATGGTTATGTTATAGCCTATGGAATCAAACCGTGGACAAATGCCTATGCTCTAACTCTCGCTTATGACAGATATCCAAAAATAGTGAAGAGGGTGATAGTATGAGTACAGTTTTGCTTGTAGAGGACTCGGAGATGTTTCACGAGCTAATAAAGAGAGTGTTCGCATCGGATAAATTGGAGTGGGCTAGAACAGGGAAGGAGGCCATAGAAATATACAAAAAATCCAAGCCGGATATAGTGCTGATGGATGTGATTCTGCCGGACATGAACGGCATTGAAGCAATAAAGAAAATAAAGAGTATTGATAAAAACGCAAAAATAATAGTTTTGACGGGTATTGACTATGATGAGGTAAGAGAGGACGCAATCCGAGCAGGAGCGGTGGATTATATATCAAAAAATGCAGGTGTGAGTTATCTTAAGCAGAGAGTGTATGAGGAAATAAGCGAGTATCAGAAATCTTCCGCAGGGCACGGGCCCATGCAGTCAAGGCAATGAATGCAAGCGTCCTCCTTTATTCTTATCTTTCCTTCATCGTCAAGATACAGGGCGCCCGTGGGACATCTGCCAAGGCAAACTCCACAACCCACGCATCCAATCGCTCGCTTAATCAAGCTCTCAGCCTCTTTCACATGCTCCTCTGCAACTTCAAAACTCTCCTCGCGCCACGTGCCCGGGGGAAGTGCAATTAGCATGTTCAACACTCTATCTTTATCTACCCCGTTCTCCAGAGCTATCTTTTTCCAATGAGTACCTTTGAACTCTATGCGAAGATAACTGCGTTCCACATGGTAACTCCCGGCCCAAGAGGGAGGATGACGCCAGCGCCATGCGGAGCGGGCCCAATCCACAGGTATTCCATTCTCCTTCGCAAATCTCATTAAATACCTGCGCCACCTATCCACTCCCTCATAGTACTTTGCCACGAGTTCCAAATCTGCAAGATCCGCAGATGGACAGAGGTAGCACCCTATTCTCGTGAGGCCACGGTCGTACCATGGATTGTAAGGAGCATCTTTCCAAAGTATGTAGAGCCACACTTCCAGAGAGGTCCAGTTCTGTATTGGACTTGCCGAAAACTGATTTGGAACCCACTCATTTTTCCAAATTCGGCCCTTTTTCATGCGCTCTTCGCTCTCGTATCTTCTCTGTCCCACCAAAGTTAGAAGTCCTTCCGGGTATTTTTCAAGTATGTACTTCGTGGTTGGGCCCAGCTTGGTTACTTTGCAGCACCATCTGTAATCTCGCGCAGGCGGGCCGAATATGTTAAGAGCTTTCCAGAATGCTGTGCCTGCGCTTATCACATCAATGTTTAGCTTGTATTTTTCGTTCAATTCTTTTACGTATCTAACAGTCTCGGGTAATTCAATACCTGTATCAAGAAAGAATGTGCTGAATTTTTCACCGCTCTCAATCGCAAGAAGCAGGGTAGCAAGAGAGTCCTTACCTCCACTAAATGAGACCGCCAACGGCAATTGTACATCAGAATGCACCTTCTTTATGAATTGCACCGCTTCCTTTTCTATCTTTTTTATGTGCTCAATATTTGCCGCAATTACCTTTTCAATGCTGGAATCATCGCCCCAATTCACCGAGATGCTACCTGAATGTCTTATTTTGACCGCCATTCCCCTCTCTCGTTTCTTCATATCCTCACAGCTCATTTTAGCAATACCCACTGCAATTGGAGAGCCTGCAGAATCTCTCACTATAACCTCATCTCCATTGCTCAAGCCCTCCGCGCAATTCCTCACTCCGGGCACCATGAGATTTCTTCCAGATAAAATTGGTTCAACCGCACCATCATCTGCAACAACCCATCCTTTATCTGCGCATGAATTCAACAAAACTGCACCTTCCATTCTCAGCGTGAATTTGAATTTTGATTCATCAGGAACGTATGTGAGATTTCCTATGACATAACCATCCACTATTATCTCGTCCATTCTGTCCCTGTGAGGAACACGGTTGAAAAGCACCATTTTTCTTCCAAAGGTGCATCCAAACTGTCTCTCAATCACTTCTCTCAAAATTTCAAGTTCTCCTTCAAATCCGATTCTTACCTCTCCCGGCGGAGTTATCTTAACTAATCTTCCCTCATTTCCACACACAGAACATCTTTTTCCAGCAAGGGGCACATTGCACTCATCGCACCAGCGAAGCCTGATTTTTCCTAAGTAAACGGGCTTACCCATTGCAGAGGGAGATGTTATGGATTATAAAAATGCTTCTTCATATCCGTCATCAAAATTTTTTTCCATTTTTTCCACTCCACTCTTTTCAAAACCAAAGGCCGTTAATGTACTTTCAAAATCACTCCAATTGAAAGGTTTTCGTACAATAGGAAAATCATCGCATGAGAAGGTATCATCCGATGT
>CAYRMJ010000011.1:10086-25049 GCA_964425415.1 uncultured Thermoplasmata archaeon
TTGATTAAGTTAGTGAGTAGGGTATATAAGCATTGATTGAGCATGCTCATTTTCAGACATGAAAATTGGCAAAAATATGGGCACTTGAATCAATGCACTTGGATTTGATAAAGCTCTAATACGTTTTTTATACCGTGCAGAGGAGGATAATTCGGTGATGAAAAATGAATTGGAAAGTGTTGGCAGGAATAGTGTTGGTGGGTGTGTTGATGACCACAGCTTTTTTGGTTATGCACACAGAAAAAATAAATCCTGTGAGCACCGTGGCACTTGATGGAGGAAACGGCGGTGGAAACCAAACGGACGACGGACCGCATCCCCCGATTTCTTCTGATTCATGGGAAATTGCAGGTGCACTTGAAGGACCCCATCCCCCTATCTCATCTGATTCGTGGTGATCTTTGATTTTCAACTAAAGAAACAAACCTGACCTCGCCATCGGCCATCTTCTTATATTTTTGCATGTCCTTTTCTTCAAGCTCTTTAAATGTGGTAATGACCTCCTTAGCGGCATTTCTTATGATGTCTTCTTTTCCAAGCTCCATTCCAATCTCTATGGCTTTGTCAAAGTATTTTTTACTCAAATCTGAACGATTGATATAATAGTAAAGATCTCCAAGAGCTATGTAAACGTTAGCGAGATTTGATTTTACATACATATCTTTAAATTTCTTTTCGGCAATTTTGAGATACTTTTCAGCACTACTCCATTTTTCAGTCCATAGGTAAAAAGTGCCCAAATATAGGGAATTAAGCGAAAGCGTATATTCATCAGCACTCTTCTCCAATATCCTTCTTGCTTGAAGTAAATACTCTTCAGCTTTTTTATCATATAAAACATAATACACGGAGCCCATATTGTTCAAAACTTTAGCCAAACCTATCTTATCATCAATCACCTCAAAGTACTCCTTCGCTTTCATGTAGTATTCTATGGCCATCTTATAATCTCCTTGCCTTTTGTATAAAATTCCAAGTGAATTCATTACATTGCCCATGGCCTTATAATCCAGCAATTTTTCAGCTTTGTTGAAAGCAATCATGAGATAATTCTCTGCAATCTCAGTCTCTCCTTTAAACAGAAAAATCATGCCATACAGGTAATTTAATTTTGATTCTATTTTTCTGTCCGATATTTTGCCAATTTCAGAAAAAACCTCTTCAAGCAAACTTTTTGATTCATCGTATTTATCTCTCTTCATCATAATTTCGCTTATTTTAAGCCTTAACTTGGCCCATGTATCAGGATCGTTCCGCTTGGCCAATTCCTCGCCCTTTCTATAATAATTCAAAGCACTATCCCAATCACCCTCTACAAAGTATGTGTCCCCTATTATACCGTACAGCAACCACTCATGGTCATCCACACCGTCGTAAGAGTCAAGAATCTTTAGAGCAAGGTCTCTTATGACACCATGGTGTGTGAATAAGTGATTTTCATAATAATCGTAAAGCAGCATGCTTGCCCTGAGGACCTTATTTCCTTTTAGAAAGTGATATATTGCCTGCAAAATCTCACCTTCATCCATGAAATATTCTGCAGCCATAAGATGATACTCCACCTTCTTTTGTTGAGTCAATCTTTCATACACAAAGTTTTTGATTATTTTATGCAGGGTTAGCACTTCAAATTCCAGCTCTTGAAAGATGTTCTTGTTTATCAAAGAGTATATTGTTGAGTACTCTATATTATTCATTAACAAAGCGCTTATTTTCACTGGCTTATCAAAAACACTGAAAAACTCAAGCGCATACTTCTCTTTATCATTCAGATTTCCAATGACCACATCCAGCACAAATCTCCTGATTATTCTATCATCTTGATTTTTTGCAAGTGATAAAAGTAGAGGATTACCTCCATATTTTCTTATTACTTTGTACGCATCATTCTCATTGAGACCCCCATCAATAAGCATTTCGTAAGCTTCCTCTTTCTTTAACTCCCCTATATTTAATTCCATCATATAATTTATGAGATTGAAAGGTACAAAGTCTCCAACTCCATTACCAATAAATATCAGTCTTACTCTCTTATTTTGAATAGCAGATTCTATAAATCTTTCAAAGAATTTTTTTAGTGAATCCGTGGCTTGCTCCACGTTATCAAACACAAAAACACCATTGTTTAAGCTCTCTTTTAAAATTAGGTAAATAGCATTCCAATTTACGCTCTCTTCCCTTTCATTTACTCTACCCCTTATGTATCGCTCAAGCTTTGGATATCCAACACGAGACAGAAACCTTGATAGTTTGTTTACAACATCCAGAGGAGTATCGTAGGTGTTAATCTTTATGAAAAAAATGTCTTCATCTTTTAAATGGTCCTTCAAAAATTTAAGAGTTAATGTAGTTTTTCCTATTCCTGAAAATCCCGTAATAAAGAGAATTTTTTTATCGCTATGATACCATTCAATCATGCTCTTTAGTTCCTTTTTACGGCCGTAAAATTTCTTTATGATGTAGTTCTCCTCAATGTAATGCACACGCTTTCCTCTTTTCCTCAAAAGATTTATTATGTCAATTTCTTTGGTTTTTGTTAGATTCAACGCAGCCTGAATTATGTCCACACCATATTTTTTGCTTATATCCCTCAGGAGAATGGTGGACTCATTTCCATCAGCATCCTTAACTTTTACACTTACATTCTCTATTTTTTCCCGAATATCATTTGCTGCCGTTCTTCCAACTGGGGTTAGAATATAAACACTTCTTCTGTTTTTCAATCCGTCAACCCTTGCCTTAACAGAGGTCACCAGACCATTCTCTATTAGAGTCTTTAGCTCCCTTGGCACATTATTCCTACCAATGCCAATAGCTTGAGCTATGCCATCTTGAGTAAGCGCAAATGGCGCTCTGTACTGATTTACGCTGCTTGGAAAGGCAGATAAATGAAGGAGTATTCTATCCCTGTTTGAGAGATATTTTCTTACCATTTCTGTATGAAAGAGAGTTAAGGTAATATATAACCTTTGCGCACAAATGCAAATTTTTCAAAAATCATTAAATCATAGATTGTGATTGAGGAAATATGGCAACCGTCATTGAGAAGATATTCAAAGAACACACATCGGATAAGGTTGAACCGGGAGAAATAGTCTGGCTGGACCTTGATGTCATAACTGCTCGGGAATTTGGAGGACCTAATGTGGTGAAGCACATATTGGACGAGTTCGGCGAGCCCAGAGTGGCTAAGAGAGATTCAACGTTCTTCACGTTTGACCTCAGCGTGCCTGCCAAAACTTTGAAGTATGCCATCGCGCAGGACAGGTGCAGAAAGTTCGCCAAGCAGGCTGGCATCAGAGTTTTTGATGTGAATGGGGGAATAGGCACGCATGTTCTAATTGACCGCTCGGTGGTTAGGCCGGGAATGACCGCCGTGGGCACTGATTCCCATTACAACATACTTGGCGCGGTGGGAGTATTTGGTCAGGGAATGGGTGATAGAGACATCGCATTTGCCTTCGTAACCGGTAAAACATGGTTTGAAGTGCCTGAAACTATGAAGATAGTTGTTGATGGTGATTATTCATGGCCTGCAGTTGGAAGGGACTTGACCTTCGCGGTAATGCGCGAACTGGGGCCTGCGGGCGCGCTGGGAAAGGCAATGGAATACACCGGCACAGCCATAAAAAATTTGAGCATGGACTCCAGAATAACCCTCGCCTCGCAAACAACTGAAATGGGCGGCATAATTGGATTTTTACCCATGGACGAGAAACTTAAAAAATTCTATGAGGAGAGAAATGTAAGCTTCAAACCAATAAGTTCAGATTCAGATAAAGATTATGTGGATGAAATACAAATTGATGTGAATGGTCTTGAACCTCTAATTGCAGCACCCCCCAATCCATGCAATGTGCATGCGGTGAGTGAGTATGAGGGCATGGAGATAGACGGCGCGTTCATAGGCTCATGCACCAATGGAAGATACGAAGATTTGATTGCTGCCGCAAAGATTCTCAAGGGCAAGAAGGTGAAGGTCCCGCTCACAATCACACCCACCACCATGGAAACATGGCAGAGAATAATTGACGAGGGCGTGTGGAAGATATTCGCAGAGGCGGGTGCAGTTCTAACAAATCCCGGATGCGGCGGCTGTGCGGAGGGCATGCCCGGATTGATAGGTGATGAAACATACCTAAGCACCACGAATCGCAACTATCCGGGAAAGCAGGGTCCCGGCAAGCTGTACTTGGTTTCACCGGTGGTGGCTGCTGCCAGCGCGGTGGCCGGAAAGGTCACTGTGCCTTCCTGATTTTTCAGTTCAATTATTTATACCTCAAACGCATGAAAGGTTGTGATTGTTATGGACATTCACGATGCTGTGAAGTATGGTGAGAAATTAGGCGCAGATTATGTGGAAGTGAGGTACGAGGACATTTTGAGGAGCAACATAGACCTCAGAGATGGTGTTTTTCACTCCCTTGCCACTCGCAGATTGAGAGGATACGCCGTGCGCGTTTTGTATCACGGAGCATGGGGCTTCTCCGCCACCAATGTGGATATCAGAAAGGCTGTGGAAGACGCAACGGCGATGTCAATTTCCTCATCGCGAGCCATAAGAGAACCTATTGAGCTTGCAGAGATACCGATTATAAGAGACAGAGTAAAGAGCAAAATGAAAATCAAGCCCAATGAGGTGGATTACGATGAAAAAATTGGGCATGTGCGCAGGCTTGAGAACCTTCTGAAATCAGAAGATTATGTGAAATCCTCACAGATCAGATACGAGGACGCCCATGGCAAAAAGATTCTGATCACCAGCGAGGGCACGGAAATAGAGTGGGATGTGAACTACATTCTCCAATCGGTGTGGATAACGGGGAGAGAAGGCTCAGAGCGCGGAGCATCGCGAAACATGATAGGAAATGTGGACCGTGGCTGGGAAATTTTTGAGGAGCACACTCCGGAGAAGCTTGCTGAGAGTATGCACAAAAAGCTTTACAATCAGATGCACGGTGCGAAGGTGCGGCGAGGTGAGTTTCCAATAGTTGCTGGACCGATAATAGTGGGTATAATTGCACATGAAGCTCTCGGACATCTTGCGGAAGCTGATCTTACAATTAACTCACCCTTCAAGGACATGATAGGAAAGGAAATCGCTCCTGAGTATGTGAGCATGAGCGACAGAATAATAGACGGCGGATTCGGAAACAATGTGTACGATGATGAAGGTACGCCCATAAAGGATGTGCATATAATTGAAAACGGCGTGCTTCGCGAGATAATGCTCAATCGCGAGTACGCAAAGAGATGGAACATGGAGCCAAACGGGCATGCACGAGCCGAAGATTACGGTTATCCACCAATAATAAGAATGCGCAACACGGTGTTTGAGTCTGGAGACCATAGCTTTGAAGAACTCATAGAAGACATAAAATTCGGATATTACCTCGTTGATTTCAGAGGCGGACAGGCTGAGTTAAACTCCTCGTTTCAGGTGGGCGTGCAGGAAGGCTATGTGATTGAAAACGGAGAGATAGGCGAGCCTATAAAGGACACATCCATAAGTGGCATAGCCATTGAAGCTCTTAAAAACATAGATGCCGTGGGCAAAGATTTTGGAATGGAATATGGAATCTGTGGAAAGGGTCAGAGCGCATTTGTGAGCTCTGGCGGGCCACACCTCAAATTCAAAAAATCCATAACGGTTGGTGGTGAAAAATGAATCTCATAAAGTACGGAGAGAAATTTTTTGATGAGCTGGAAATTCACATGCTGAGCAAAAGAGAGATTAGTGCTAGTGCTGAGCTAAATCAGATATCATCCGCCGTAAGCAGTGATATAAACATAACGGTTGTGCGTGGGGTCAAAGACGGGCGTATGGGCATAAGCATAGTGGATTCCAACGAGGACTCAAAGATAAAGGAGGGAATAGAGGAAGCTTACAAGCTCTCAAAGCACAACATAAAAGATGAAAACTGGCCCGGATTCCCGGATGCTCAAAACTATAGAGAGCATAACTCTAAAGATTTGGAAATCAAAGATGCGGACCATTTTGTAAATATAGTGGCACTGAGCCTGAAGCACCTATCAGAAAAAAGGCCGAATGCGGTTGTGGTTGGTGCAGAGGCAGGCGCTGCAAAGTTCAGAAGTGTTGTGATGAACAGCAGAGGGGTAAATGTGGAGCAGAGCGATTTTCTGTCGTATTTCATGCTTATGCTCATTGAGAGAGAAAACGGAAAGGTCACGCCCAGCATATTTGATATGGACGTGCAAAAAGAGCAAAATTTGGAAACGGATAAGGTGATTGAGTCTTGCATTCAAAAATTGAAGTGGGCTGGAAATGTGAAAAAGGCAAATAATGAAGAAGCCACACTTATCATGGAACCCTTCGCAATGGCCGAGATTCTAAATTACTCCCTATTTCCCGCATTCAGCGGAGAGAGAAAGGTGAAGGGCACCAGTGTTTTAGGGGACAAAATTGGAGAGAGAGTTATGAGCGATAAAGTGAGCATTTATGATGACCCGTTTCACAATATGAGCATCTACAAGGTTGTGGCTGATGATGAGGGCGTGGCCACGCAAACCAACAAAATAGTGGAAAGGGGCAAGTTCAGAGGATTTCTGTGGAACCACTACTGGGCTTCCGTGGCGGGAGTGGAGAGCACGGGCAATGCGAGCCGAAGTTTCAGAACGGGTGCGGTGGGCATTGGAGCACATAACATGGTGATGGATGGAGGAGCCAAAAAATTGGAAGAGATAATATCGGACATGGATAAAGGATACGTAGTCTCTCTATTTCAAGGTGCGCACTCAAGCAATCCTGACACAGGTAGCATTTCCGCAGTTGCCAATCCTGCGTTTGTTGTTGAGGACGGGGAGATAAAGGGCTCCACGGTGTTTATGGTGTCTGGAAACATCTACGACATGATGCAAAATGTGGTGGAGGTGAGTAGTGAGCAGAAAGCTGTGTACATGATGGGCCGTGGCATATATCCCTATGTAGCGTTTGAAAATGTGAAAATTGCAGCAGTGTCAAGGTGAGCACAGATGATAATTGAGGGTGGAAAATTAACCTTGGATGATGTGGTGCGTGTTGCAAGGTACGGAGAGAAGGTTGAAATTAGCGAGAAATCACTCAGAATCGTTGATGAGGGACGAAGAAGGTTGGAATACATGCTTGAGGGTGATGCGGTAATTTACGGCATAAACACGGGATTGGGAGATCTGGTAAATGTCAAAATAAATAAAAAAGATAGAAAAAAGTTGCAGGTGAATCTGGTGCGGAGTCATGCCTCCGGAGTGGGCAATGCAATGCCAGAGGAAGTTGTGAGAGCTGCAATGCTCATACGAGTTAACTCTCTTCTAATGGGTTATTCAGGAGTGCGAAGAGAAGTGGTTTTAAAACTCGTTGAATTTCTCAATCACAAAATAACTCCCGTAGTTCCGACTTTTGGAAGTGTGGGTGCAAGTGGAGATTTGGCACCTCTTGCCCATGTGGCTTTGGCGCTCATTGGTGAAGGAAAAGTAAAATACAGAGGCAAGGTGAGAGACACAAAGGAAGTTCTTGAAGAATTGAACATAGAGCCTCTGGTTCTTGAGGAGAAGGAGGGTTTAGCTCTTCTGAACGGAACGGCGGTAATGGCGGCTTACGGTGTAATTTCGCTTCAAGATTCATTCTCCGTATTCAAAAATGCTCTAATCTCTGCATCCATGAGCTTTGAGGCACTGCATGGCACAGACATGGCTCTTGATGAGAGAATAATGATGGTGCGACCGCATAGCGGACAGACAAACGTGGCACGTGCAATGCGCGAAATTCTAAAAGACAGTGAAATTGTGAAAAATGCAAGAGAGGAGAAGGTTCAGGACGCTTACACACTGCGGTGCGTGCCACAGGTTTACGGTGCGGTCCTTGATGCTCTCAAATATGCAAAAGATGTCGTGGAGAGGGAAATCAATTCCGTGACTGACAATCCACTTATATTTGACATTCCCATATCCGGTGGAAACTTTCACGGAGAGCCGCTTGCACTGGCTCTGGACTTTGCAGCCATAGCACTAACTGACCTTGGAAATATGATTGAAAGGAGAATCGCACGGCTTATTGACAGGAACTTGAGTAATTTGCCTCATTTTTTAGTGGAGCAAAGTGGACTAAATTCAGGATTGATGATACCACAATACACTGCGGCCGCACTGTGTAACAGAAACAAGGTTCTTTCCCATCCTGCAAGTGTGGATACCATTCCCACGAGCGCAAATCAAGAGGACCATGTGAGCATGGGCATGACCTCCGCTCAAAAGTTGAGAGAAATTGTGGAAAATGTGAAGTACATTGTGGCTATTGAGTACATGACTGCCAATCAGGCTCTGCACATTTCTGGATGTTCAGCCACAGCTGTGAGGGCCGCAATGAATGCAATTGGCGTGAAAAAATTTGTGGAAGATACAGTGTTTAGCGAAATAATAGAATCCATAAAAGGCAAAATTGACGAGGGATTGATTTTGAGAGAAGTTGAGAGAAAGGTCAGAATAGCTCTCTAATTCTCTCTTTTATTTCCTCTATTTTCAGAAAAGTCTCCGCTATGGGTATCTCCTCAAGAGTGGCTAATTTTACAGCAAGATTATCCACCTTATCAGGATTTATGTAAACCACCGCGCTGGGCTTTAGAGGGTGCGCACGAATTGCCACCATGGGCGAGCGTCCGTACTTCACCTCGCTAAACATCAATGCGCGATCCACGCTCCAGCCGTAGACTTTGAAGTAATCGGAAGAGTTGAAATTTAGAATGGCTTTGAGACTGTCAAGAATTGTGTAGCCATAAATAGGACGCTTAAACTCCACATCTGGATTTAGAATGTTTGCATCTATGCTATCCATGAATTTTTCCACCTCAAGCCCGTATGGAAAATCGTATATGTCTATTATTGCCTCTTCTCCGCGGGTTGGCACGAACTTCTTTATAACCTCTCCACCGCGAGATTCATCAATTTCAATCAATGCTTTCACAAATCTGCGCACCATTCCCACGCCCGGAGATTTCCTGCGCCCTGACTCGTAATCGCTTATGACGGAGGAGTTTATTCCGAGATGTTTAGCAAGCTCCTGCTGAGATATTCCAAATATCTCGCGCCATTTTCTCATGGTGGCTCCCGGCTTATCTGACAGAACCACCTCCCCCGCTATCTTCTCCTCAATTTCCATAGTTTTGCATGTTATGGGAAAATTTAAAATTTTGCATAAGTTAAGATTATGCGCTTATTATTAGTTGATTAGTTGAGCTGTATAGAGATTAAATATGTAATCTTTATTACATGATGTATGAAAAAAACAGAGTTAAGAATACTGATTGTATATTATGGCTCAAAATCAACGTTCATAGAAAAGGACATTAAAATCCTAAGAAAGTATTTTGAAGTAAAAGATGTGAAAATCAAAAAAACTAAAGATATTTTTACGTTAGTAAGTAATATACTTTGGAGTGACCTTGTATATGTATGGTTTGCAGGAAAGCATGCTGGTTTATCTGTATTTTTTTCAAAAATATTTAATAAAAAAAGTGTGGTGGTTTTAGGTGGCTACGATGCTGCCAATATCCCGGAGATAAAATATGGATTGTGGGCAGTAGGAAAAATATCAGATAGGTTTTTAGCAAAATATGCCTTAAAACATGCAGATAAGGTTGTTGCGGTAGATGAAACATTGATAGAAAATATAATAAAATATGTAAATATAAAAAATTTTGAAGTAATCCCCACCGGATACAATCCAGAATTTTGGAAAAAAATAAATGAAAAACAAAATTTAGTTTTAACAGTAGGATATGTGGATTCCGAACGCAGAATGAGGGTTAAAGGAATTGATATGTTCATCAAAGTTGCAAGAAAAATTCCATCCACTAAATTTCTGATAGTGGGTGTAAGTGAAAGTTTTAAAGTAAAAATTAAGGATATCGCTCCGAATAATATTCAGATTTTACCTCCCATGTCTCAAAGCGAACTTAGAAAATTATATTCAGATGCAAAAGTATACTGTCAACTATCTATGAGTGAAGGCTTACCAAACGCACTTTGTGAAGCTATGCTTTGTGAATGTGTACCTGTAACCACTGATGTAGGTGGTATGCCTAAGGCGGTGGGAAATTGTGGATTTGTTATTCCAGTAGGAGATATAAATTCCGCAGTAAACGCGGTGAAAAAAGCTTTGAAATCCAATTCAAACCTTGGAAAATGTGCACGGGAAAGAATTGAAAAACTTTTTCCGGAGGAAAAAAGAGAGAGAAAACTTCTTTCGCTTATTCATTCATTATCCGGCTAAAGAGACAATATTATTTATAAATTTGAGCTTTAATTAAATATTTCTTACTTTAAAGTTGCACGTAGTACACATTTTCTAGAGGATTGCCACTTAGCAACAAAGGAAATTACAGGCAATCAAAAGTTTAAAATCCCACGGCTCATGGTGCATGTCAATGGTTGAGATGAGCGAGGAGATGCGCAGGTATTTTTCGGCTCTGGAAGAGGAGGCAGAGCGCATTTACCGCATTGCGGAAGAGGCAAGGAGCATGGGCTACGACCCCGAGATGCATGTGGAAATTCCCCGGGCGAAGGACCTCGCCGTTAGGGTGGAAGAGCTCACCGGTGTGAGGGGCATAGCAGAGAGAATAAGGGAGCTCACGGCAAAGCACGGAGATAGGGGAATGGTATCCATTCTCATCGCCAAAGAAATCGCAAAAAAATACGAAAATGTGGAGGAAGCTTTGGATAAGGCGGTGCGAGTTGGCCTCGCAGTTCTCACAGAGGGCATACTGGTGGCCCCATTAGAGGGAATTGCAAGCATAAAGCTGAAGGACGATGGAAATGGTGGGAGGTACGTGTCCATCTACTACGCTGGCCCAATAAGGGGTGCAGGCGGCACGGCACAGGCGCTGAGCGTTCTCATCGCAGATGCTGTGCGCAGAGAATTGGGAATTGAAAGATACGTGCCCACCGAGGAGGAGATTGAAAGATACAAAGAGGAAATTCAACTATACGACAGAAGAAAGCACCTCCAGTACAGACCGAGCGACAAGGAAATTGAGACTGTGGTGAAGAACTCGCCCATCTGCATTGACGGAGAGGGCACTGAGGATTTTGAGGTGAGCGGGTACCGAGATTTGCCGCGCATTGAGGGAAACAAGGTGCGTGGAGGTATGTGCCTCGTTATAGCGGAGGGGGTAATTCAGAAGGCGAAGAAGATAAAGGGATATGTGGAGAAACTGAACATTGACGGCTGGAACTGGATTTCGGAACTCATACCGGAGGAGAAGAGCGATTCCAAAGAGAGCAAGGCGGAGAAGTACATAGAGGACATAGTAGCAGGAAGACCTGTGTTTGCATATCCATCCAGACCCGGAGGCTTTCGTCTGAGATACGGAAGATGCAGAGCTGGGGGATTGGCGACAATAAGTGTGAATCCTGCAACGATGCAAATACTCAATCGCTTCATCGCCATTGGCACGCAGCTCAAAACGGAGAAGCCGGGAAAGGCTGGAGGAATGACCTCATGCGACAGCATTGAAGGTCCAATCGTGCTACTCAAGAACGGAGATTTGATTCAAGTAAACACCATGGATGAGGCTAAGAGAATATACGACCCTGAAAATAATGTGGATTTGGTTGAAAAAATAGTAGATGTGGGTGAAATTTTAGTTCCCTACGGAGAGTTCAACGAGAACAACTATCCTCTTCTTCCGGCATCTTACACTATAGAATGGTGGGAGCAAGAAGCGGAGCGAGCAGGCGTGAAAGAGGCAGTTAATTCCCCAGAAGACGCTTTCAGAATATCCGAAAAATACGGAGTACCGTTGCATCCGGATTATAATCTGTTCTGGCATGATTTTGATGTAGATATCATAAAAAAATTATCTGTGTATGTAGAGAAAAACTCAAAGTGGATGAATGGAAAGCTTCTCCTTAAAAAAGATGAGAAAATAAAGGAAATTATAACCAATTTAGGCGTTCTTCATCGCGAGAGGGAGTTTTATGAGATTGAGAAGTATGGTTATCCCCTTTTGAGATGTTTGGGACTTGAGTTGCACGATGGTAAAATTGTGAGAGTGCAGAATCCTGAGGAATATGATACTGAAGATCCTGTGAAATTGGTATCCAGCTTGGCAGGAGTGAAAATAATGCCCCGTGCACCATCAAGAATAGGCGCAAGAATGGGCAGGCCTGAAAAAGCTGCTGAGAGAAGAATGAAAAAGCAAACAATCAATGTTCTATTTCCCGTGGGAGAAGAAGTTGGAAACAGGCGTCTGCTCACAGATGCTGCAAAACTGGACCAAGTAGTGGTTGAAGTCGGAGAGCGAAAATGTCCATCATGCGGCACTATTACTCATCAAACATACTGTCCCAAATGCGGAGAGCGTACAGTTTTCACTGACCGCATTATTGAGATGAAGGTGGATTTGGGCAAGTTGCTGGATGAAGCCGCAGATAATCTTGGGGTGAAATTGACTGTACCTGTCAAAGGAGTTAAAAAGATGATGTCTGCAGAGCACATTCCTGAGCCTCTGGAGAAAGGCATATTGAGAGCAATGCACGAAGTTTATGTGTTCAAAGACGGAACCATACGCTTTGATATGAGCGATATAGCCATAACCCACTTCAGACCAAAGGAGGTGGGACTTAGTGTTAAAAAGGCTAGAGAGCTTGGCTATACTCACGATTATCTGGGCAACGAGCTTGTAAGTGAGGAACAGGTACTGGAACTTAAAGTTCAAGACATAATTCTTCCCAAAAGTGCAGGTGAGTATCTTTACAGAGTTGCTCAGTATGTTGATGACCTTCTTGAGAAATTTTACAAAATACCCAAATTTTACAATCTTCGCAGTACAGATGATTTAATTGGGCATTTGGTAATGGGCCTCGCACCTCACACTTCCGCAGGAGTGCTTGGACGAATTGTAGGTTTCTCGGAGGCAAATGTGGGCTTCGCACATCCATTCTTCCATGCGGCAAAGCGTAGAAACTGCGACGGTGATGAGGATTCTGTGATGCTCCTTTTAAACGCACTTTTGGATTTCTCTCGGAAGTACTTACCCACCACTCGCGGGGGCCTGATGGACGCACCTCTCGTGCTCACAACGCGTATAGATCCAAGCGAGATTGATAAAGAAGCACTAAATGTGGATGTTGGTTCAAGATATCCTATTGAATTCTATGAAGCAACTCTACGCAAAGCCAAGCCCAAAGAAGTAGAAAAATACATTGACTTTGTGAAAAAGAGATTGGGCACACCACGGCAGTATGAAGGATTCTCATTCACGCACGATACAAAGGACATAAATATTGGAGTTCACACCTCCGCCTACAAGACCCTTGGAAACATGGAGAAGAAGATAGAGAGCCAAATTGAGCTGGCTCGCAAAACTAGGGCAGTTGATGAGAGAGATATGGCATCTCGCATAATTTCACATCACTTCATTCCTGATATTATGGGAAACTTGAAAAAGTACGGTACGCAGAAGTTCAGATGTAGCAAATGCAACGCAAAGTACAGGCGCGTGCCGCTTGGGGGCGTGTGTCCAAAATGCGGTGGTAAGATAATTCTCACAGTTTATCCAAAGAGCGTGATGAAGTATTTGGACAAGGCTCTGAAACTCGCGTACGATTTCAATGTGGATCCGTACCTTATGCAGAGACTTGAAATTTTGAAGGAATCTATTGGCTCAATAATGAGCTTGGAATCAGAGGAAACTGAGGAAAAAAATAAAATAACCCTTGACAATTTCTTCTCATGATTTCCAGCATTTTTGTTGTCGGTCCTGCAGGAAGTGGAAAATCCACCTTCACAGCTGCATTTCGTGAATGGATGATTAAAAACGAGTACGATGCAATTGTGGTTAATCTGGACCCGGGTGCGGAAAACACGCCCTACAACCCGGATGTGGATGTGCGAGACCTGATAAATTTGGGAGATATAATGGCAGAATACGGACTCGGCCCAAATGGAGCTCAAATTGTTGCAGCGGATATGATTGCAAACTATGTGGAAGAAATCAAAAGAGAGGTTGAATCTTACGAATCTGACTATGTGATTTACGATACCGCAGGTCAGCTTGAACTGTTTGCTTTTCGCGCAGCGAGTAACTTCATCGTGGATTTTTTGGGAGAGGATAGAAGCATTCTTGCCTTCATGTTTGACCCTTCCCTCGCAAAAACGCCCACCGGATTCGTATCTCTTCTCCTTCTATCGGCCACTGTGCATTTTAGATTTTACAGACCTTTTATAAATGTGTTATCAAAAGTGGATATTCTTGAGGAGCAGGATGTTGAGAACATTGCAATGTGGAGTGAGCATTGGGACTCGCTGTACGACGCGTTGATTAACGTAAATCCGGGAATGCACAAAGAACTTAGCATTGAACTTTTCAAGTCTCTTGAAAGCATGAATGTGTTTCGCACGCTTATTCCAACATCTGCAAGAATGCTGTACGGATACGAAGATGTGTACTCAACAATTCAAATGTACTTTGGCGCAGGAGAGGATTTGGAAAAAAGATAATTCAAAGCAGCTCTCTTGCTTTAATCAGAGAAATGAGCTCAATGCCCTCTCTTTGAAGGCTTTCCTTTCCACCTTCCTCCCTGTCCACCACGCAGATAACGCGCTTCACAATCAGCCCTTTTTCCCTGAGAACGTGGATGGCACGCAGCACCGAGCCTCCGGTGGTGACAACATCTTCAACGATGTCCACTATCATTCCCTCTTTGTAATCTCCTTCAATGAGCTTTGAAGTGCCGTACCCCTTCTTCTCCTTTCGGATTATGAGATAGTCTCTCTTTGCCTTCACCGCTGTTATTGCAGCGAGTGGCACAGCGCCCAGCTCCACGCCCGCCAGAAGGTCGCCCTTCACATGCTTTGCAATCTCCTCGCCCATCAGATTCAGAATCTCGTGCTTCGTGCTCGCCTTCTTGATGTCCACATAGTATTTGCTCTTCTTTCCCGAGGCGAGGGTGAAATCCCCGAACCTTAT
>CAYRMJ010000012.1:0-2466 GCA_964425415.1 uncultured Thermoplasmata archaeon
AATGGCATCTGCGATTAATTCATCAACAATCAACAATATAATAAGTAGTTTTCATAGTATTTAATAATCTGCCATGATTAATCCAAACCATATGAGAAAAGGTTATTAACGAGTACGCGCCTCTTGCTCTGTGTACGTGTTGGATACATCAGCGTTCATAGCGGGAGTAAAACATAAGCCTGAAGAGGTTATCTTTCCCCTTTCTGTGGTTGATGAGTTGAAGGACAAGCCCATTGATTTTGAACTTTATCGTGTTTGTGAGCCCTCGCAAATTTACATTGAGAAGGTGATAGAAGCAAGTATGATAACAGGTGATTACAATGTTCTTTCCTCAACAGATATTGATGTTCTCGCAGTAGCTCTTGAGCACAGTGCTGTGATTGTAACCGATGATTATGCCATTCAGAATGTTGCTGCATACTTGGGATTAAAATTTGAGAATGGAGAGATGCAAGGGATAAAGGAGTTAAGGCGTTGGAAATGGCGATGCACCGGGTGTGGAAGGTATTATAGGAATTACTATGATGAATGCCCTGTTTGTGGCTCCTCATTGAGAAGAGTACGGGATAAAGAGCTAAAGAGATGAAGTCCATCTCCCTTGAAGAGTTTTTATTGTGTGCCTGCCCCATGCGAGGGCTAAAAGCGAGGCGCACCAGTTTGCGAGGACTATGCCTGACCAAATACCTGAAAGTCCAAAATTGAAAATTATGCCCAGCAGGTATGTGAATAAAATCTGAAGTACGAGCGTTCTGAGTATTGTTTGAGCCAATGAGTATGTGCCTTTACCTATGCCCCGAAACATGCTTGAAGTGAGCATGCCCGCAGCCACTCCCGGAAAATAAAGAACCACAAATCTCAAAAATTCAATTATGCCCGGAGCAAGATGCGCCGATTGTTTAGAGTACGTGAATAGATATGTGAGTTGCGGAGCAAACACACCGATTA
Organism: uncultured Thermoplasmata archaeon; assembly: GCA_964425415.1. Lineage (GTDB taxonomy): Archaea > Thermoplasmatota > Thermoplasmata > Thermoplasmatales > Aciduliprofundaceae > JAADDK01. Next base: position 946 of record CAYRMJ010000012.1, read on the forward strand.
ACACTCCTGTGAAAAGACCAATGATGGTACCTATTTTAATTCCGTAGTAATATGCAATTTTCAAATTTTTCGCATTTTTAGCTCCATAAGCGGCACCTGTAACGGAGGTTACGGCTGCGGCAATTCCCATTAGAGGCACAATGGCAATCATCACTATTCTCCAGCCTCCAGAAAAAACTGCCATGCCATAGTCTCCACCCACCATTATCACGAATGAGTTTAGAATTATCATTGTGAAGGACATGGAGATTTGTGATAGGGACGATGGCAATCCAACAGCAAAAATCTCCTTTGCAATGTCCCATTTAAATTTAAAATACCGCAGTTTGAGTTGCACATAGGTGTTCTTCTTCCACACTAACCAGTACAGTACAACTGTTGCTGAGAATATTATTGATAGCACCGTGGCTACTGCGGCACCAACAACGCCCATCTTAAGAGTGTAAATAAAAACTGGGTCAATTACCATGTTTAGAACTGAGCTCATGAGCATAATGTACATTGTGCGCTTTGTGTCTCCTTCACCGCGAAGTATGGCATTACCCAAGGATGAGAGAAACATGAAAGGTGTGCCGAGAATTATTACTGTTCCATACTGTGTGGCAAGTGAGGATGTGTGAGGTGTTGCGCCCATGTGTAAGAAAATGCTGTTCAAAAATGGAAGTATTGAAAATCCTGTAATTATACCGATTATTAGCCCAAGAATTATCGTATGATCTCCTATATTTCCCGCGCGTGTTCTATCTTTTGCTCCAATTGCTCTTGAAATGGCAGAGCTACCCCCTATTCCAATGCCCATGGAAAGTGCCGATAGAATCATCATAAATGGCATGAATATACCTACAGCTGCGAGGGAATCCTGCCCCAATCCTGAGACCCATACCCCATCCACAAAATTGTACAGAGTTTGAACCAGTCCACCAATCATAATTGGAATTGATAGTTTTATTATCGCTTTTTTAGGATCTCCCAAAAGAATTTTCACATTTTTATGGGCCTTATTTTCCATTTTTTCTCAGCTCCAGAGCTTCGTGTATTGCATTTATGAGCTTCTCCATCGCAGCTGCAATGTCCTCCCTTTTATTTTCGTCCACCTTGTCTAGGTTCTTTATCAGTTCTTTTATTGATTTCATAAGCTCTTCCCCACCCATGCCGTAAAAATACCCTAAGTTATTGAGAATTTTTTTGACTTTACGCAACTCATCGGTGCGCGCCTCTAAATATTCTCGTCCCCTGTCTGTAATAGCGTAAATCTTTTTATCCCGTTTTCCTCGTTCAGTAACCTTTACAAGGCCCCTCTTTTGCATGGATGAGAGAAGTGGATATACAAGTCCCGGACTGGGCCTCTTAATACCGTACAACTTCTCAATCCTATCTGAAATACCATATCCATGGCAGTTTTCATTCATCAGAATGTCCAAAATTATTAAGCGCAGCCCATCTTTTCTCATATCTCCGTGCATTATATCACCAAATATATCGCAAGATATGTCATGTGAATATAATATTTAACTGTTTGGT
>CAYRMJ010000012.1:2566-14443 GCA_964425415.1 uncultured Thermoplasmata archaeon
GGTGCGACGATATTGAAGGAGATTGATGTTGCGCATCCTGCGGGCAAGATGATGGTTGAAGTGGCCAAGAGCCAGGACACCGAGGTGGGCGATGGAACCACCACCGCTGTGGTTCTGAGTGGCGAGTTGCTCAGCATGGCTGAGGCACTTTTGGATCAGAATGTGCATCCCACCGTGATAACCAACGGATACAGGCTTGCAGCTGAGAAAGCTCTGGAAATTCTGCCAGAGTTGGGCCTTGAGGTGAAGAAGGACGAGGTGCTTCGGGAAATCGCAATGACCGCGATGACCGGAAAGAATGTTGGAGACTCACGGGAGTACCTTGCGGATATTGTGGTTAAGGCAGTTAAGGCGGTAGCCGAGGATGTGAATGGAAAAACAGTGGTTGATGTGGACAACATAAAGGTTGAGAAGAAGCAGGGCGGTGGAATAAGGGACACTGAGCTCATAGACGGCATAATTCTGGACAAGGAGAAGGTGCATCCGAGAATGCCCAAGCGCGTGGAGGATGCAAAGATTGCGCTCATAAACACGGGATTTGAGGTGAAGAAGACCGAGATAAGCGCAAAGATACAGATCAACGATCCTTCGCAGATTCAAGCGTTCTTGGACGAGGAGGCAAACGAGATAAGAAAGATGGTTGAGAAGGTCAAGGAAGTGGGTGCGAACGTGGTGTTCTGCCAGAAGGCAATTGATGATCTGGCTCAGCACTACATGGCCAAGTATGGTATATACGGAGTCAGAAGAATAAAGAAGAGCGATATGGAGAAACTCGCGAAGGCCACCGGTGCGAAGATAGTGACCAACCTTGACGACCTGAGCAAGGATGATCTGGGATATGCTAAGGTTGTGGAGGAGCGCAAGATTGGCGAGGATAACATGACCTTTGTGATGGGCTGCAAGAACCCGAAGAGCGTGAGCATACTGATTCGTGGAGGCACCGAGCATGTGGTGGATGAGGTGGAGCGTGCGCTTCACGACGCATTGAAAGTTGTGGCTGTTGCAATGGAAGATGGCGTGGCAGTGCCCGGCGGCGGAGCAACGGAGATTGAGCTTGCAATGAAACTCAGGGAATACGCGCCAAGCGTGGGTGGCAGAGAGCAGCTTGCCATTGAGAAGTTCGCAGACGCTCTGGAAATCATACCGCGCACTCTTGCGGAGAATGCAGGGCTGGACGCAATTGACATAATGATGAAACTCAAAGCAGAGCACCAGAAGGGCAAGAAGCATGCGGGAGTGGACGTGTTTGACGGTGCAATCGCGGATATGATATCAAATAAGGTCATAGAGCCTCTGCGTGTGAAGAAGCAGGCAATAGAGAGCGCGACAGAAGTGGCCACAATGATTCTGCGCATAGATGATGTGATTGCAGCCAAGGGAAGCGAGAAGGGAAAAGGAGCCTCTCCACCCGGCGGTGATATGGGCGGCATGGGTGGAATGGGAGGCATGGGCGGAATGCCCGGCATGATGTAAAATTCTCCCATTTTTTATTATGGCAGGAAGAATAGCTTTGTGGCTGAGAACATTCGGCCTGATGGCTTTTTTGGGTGCACTTCTCATAGGAATAGGGTACATTATAGGCGGATTGATAGTCGCCACCTACATGCTCGTCATTTCTCTAATGCTCAATATTTTCACCTATTGGTTCAGCGATAGAGTTGTGCTGAGAATGTACGGTGCCCGCATAATTGAAGATTCGGAGCTTCCATGGCTACATTCCATGGTTGAAGACTTAGCAGAGAAGGCAAACATTCCCAAGCCCAGAATTGCCATCGTACATACCTCCACTCCAAATGCCTTTGCAACCGGAAGAAATCCTAAGCACAGCGTAGTGGCTGTAACTGATGGTTTGCTGTCCCTTCTGAACAGGGAGGAAATAAGGGGTGTGCTTGGTCATGAACTCACGCACATAAAAAATCGTGATATGCTGATTGGCACAATAGCGGCCGTACTGTCCACGGCAATAGTGTACTTGGCTTATGCTGCACGCTGGCTTCTGCTGTTTTTTGTGGGAGGAGATGAAAGGGACGGAGAGTCCGTATTGTTTCTTATTCTTATGTCCATATTCGCACCCATCGCCGCACTGTTGGTTAGAATGGCAATAAGCAGGTCAAGAGAATTTTTGGCGGATGAAGGCTCAGCACGACTCACAGGTAATCCTGAGGCTCTGGCACGAGCACTTCTTAAACTGGAGAGAGGAGTTGAGAGATATCCGATGCAGAGTTCAGCGGCCAGCACGGCACATCTTTTCATAGTGAATCCGTTGCGGTCCTCTTTATTAGTATCTCTTTTTTCCACGCACCCAAGCACCGAATCTCGCATTGAGAATTTGAGAAAAATTGCAGAAAAAATGGGCGTGACATTTAGAGTGTAAGGTTGGTCATGCTCTCAGCTACCAAGCCATAGGCGTCTTTCACACTTTCCCGCGAGTTTATGAATCGTAGAATGTACATGCCGCAATTTGAGCCTATCTCATTCTCTTTGGTATCTCCGATGCTGATTATCACATCATAGCCCGCATCTCTAAGTTCATTAACAAAGTTGCGATGTCTCTCTGGCATTCCCGTGCGAAGGTCCACATCGTTCCGCAATCCGTTTTTCATTGCGCTTATCGTGGGATTGATCGGAGTGATTTTTATTAGGAACTTATCTGACGGGAAATGATGGAATATAACGCGAGAATTCACAATGTTCTCCTTTGCGAGTGCGAAGTTCAAAGTGATTTTCAATCCGTCCTCATCGTAGAATCTCGCTCCATACTCTGCAATTCTCTCAAAGCTCCACTTTCTAACTGGTATGATTTCGTTTCTCATTCTCTCATCGGTGGTGTGAATTGAGAACTGCAACTGGAATCTATGAGGAAAGCGAGATTTCTTCAATTTCAGGAGCTTTTCAAAAAACGAATCCACTCCTATGGGCGCCACCGTGGATAGAGAGGGAAAGAAATTGTCGTATTTTGCGCCTAAATCTTCAATAACCTTCAGCACCGCTGGATTGAAGCTCGGCTCGCCCATTCTCGCAAATTGCACCTTGAATTTTTTCGTTTTAACCTCGCCATTCGGAAATCTGCGAGATATGGGATACTCAATCTGCTCCATTATTTCCTCGTAGCTCAGCTTTCCACGGTAAAATGTGCCTGCATCGCACATCTTGCAGCCAACGGGACAGCCATTCAGGGAGGATACGATGAGCACCCATTTCTCATCACGATTGTATGTGGGCGTGGATTCCACGAACTCCACCACGTTCCCCGCGGAGGTTCTGCCAACATACACCTTCGCCACACGCTCGTCTCCAATTTCAGCAAGTATATCCATTCTCGCACCTCCATATTTTCATTCCCGCCTTTATACCATCTGCAATTGCGAGGGAAGTTTGCCTGTATATTCCGTTCTTCACATCACCCACCAAGAACATTCGCTCTGAGTGAATGCCTGAGACTATTTCTATGTTTGGAATTCTCCCGATTGCTCCTAAGACCCTGTCTACTTCCCATGCTCCGGCGGTGGTTCTCACAGAATCATCAATGCTCACAATCTCGCCACGCACGATTTTCACATTTTTTCTTTTCTTTACATCATCAACCAGCGAGGGTATCGCTTTTATCTCGCTCCTGTGGAGCAAAATAACCTCCTCCGCAATCTCGGATGCGCTTAGCGCGTAATCAAATGCAATGTCCCCACCGCCAATGATCATCACTCTCTCATACTCCCTACCCCTTATTTCAGAGATGTGGTAGTGCACGTTTTTGAACGGCAACTTCCTCGGCCTTGTGCCAGTGGCAACCACGAGATATTTGTGCTCTCTGCCCATCGGCTCAACCACGAAATTTTTTTCTTTTTTCACATTTTTTATTTCTTTCTTCACAACATTCAGCGAATATTTTCTCGCGTATTCTCTCATTATCTCCACGAACTCCTCTCCTCTCAACCCTGAGGGAAAGAGCATGGTGTTGTCCACCCGATATGCATTCTCAATCAAGCCCCCGATTTTGCGAAATTCATAAATTACCGTGCTAATTCCGTATCTCGCGAGCTGCACCGCGGCGCTGATGCCCGCAGGTCCTGCGCCGATTATTCCAACGAGCTCATCCATCTCTGCACCTCCTTCAAACTCGGCGTGCTGGCAAATCCATGAGAGAGAGATCTAAGAGATCCCTCGTGAAACTCCGCATTCTTCGTAAGCGTGCCGTCAATGGGAAAAATCACGTTGAAGCCTCTCACAAATGCGGAGCGCGCGGTGGTCTCGCAGCACAGATGCGTCATCACGCCGGTGATTATCACCGTTTTCACATTCATCTTCTTCAACATATTTTCAAGATTGGTGTTGTGAAATGCATCATAGGTTCTCTTCTCAATAACCAAATCTCCGAATTTTTTAATTTTCTCATCTATTTCCGTTGCAGGGTCATCGCAGCGCATTGCATCGTGCCACCATCTCTCCATGATGTCATTCTCATGGCAGTGCCTCGTGAGTATGATTTTAAAACCTTTTATTCTAGCAAATCTGTAAAAATTCGTTAAATTCTCTTTAAGCGTTTCTGCATTGGGCAAGTACGCTTTTTCTCCAAACCTCAAAAAATAGTTTTGAAGGTCCACACCCAATATAACTGGTATTTCAGATGGCATTTTGTGAGCACGATAGTACTTTCTTTCCATGCTCATCACAAACTCGTCACTCAAGTACTTCTCGCTTCGCATTGAGCAGGTATAGGCAAAGTAATAATAATCTTTAACTCACTCTGGAAAAATGTTAATTAGTGAGCCACCATGATGGGTGATTATGAATATAAGACAGCCGATAGTCAGCGTGCTGGGTCATGTGGACCACGGGAAAACCACACTTCTTGATAAAATAAGAGGCACAGCGGTGGTGCGACGAGAGGCAGGCGCAATAACACAGCACATCGGCGCTACAGAGGTGCCAATTGATGCCATTTACAACATCTGCGGACCTTTGATGAAGGACAAAAAATTCAAAGTGCCCGGATTACTGTTCATAGACACTCCCGGACACGAAGCTTTTACCACGCTCCGCGCTAGAGGTGGTGCGCTGGCGGACATTGCAGTTCTTGTGATAGATATCAACGAGGGTATTATGCCCCAGACGGTTGAGAGCATTAACATACTGCGTAGATATCGCACACCGTTTGTAATTGCAGCTAATAAAATTGACAGAATTTCAGGATGGAAGAACTCGGAGAATATGCCATTCATTTTTGCCATTCAGAAGCAGAAGGAGAGAGTTCAGCAGAGTGTTGACGAGAAGATATATGGGATTGTTGAAAAGCTCTACGAGCATGGCTTCTCCGCTGAGAGATACGATCGCATATCTGATTTCACGCAGAATGTTGCTATTGTGCCTATGAGCGCTAAGCTGGGCGTGGGAATTGCGGATCTGCTTCTCATTTTAGTGGGTCTTGCTCAGCGCTTTCTGGAAGCGAACTTGAGGAGTGAAGAGGGCCCGGGAGAAGGCACTGTGCTGGAGGTCAAAGAAGAGCGAGGACTGGGAAAGACTATTGATGTTATCGTGTATTCTGGCACTTTCAGAAAGGGGGATACCATAGTTGTTGGAAGCAAAAGCGATCCTATAGTGACTAAAATAAAAGCTATATTAAAACCTAAGCCTCTTGATGAGATGAGGGATCCGAGGGACAGGTTCAACAGCGTAGATGAAGTGCATGCAGCGGCTGGAATTAAGATAGCTGCGCCAAATTTGGAAGAGGCACTTGCAGGTTCTCCAGTAATTGTTGTTAGTGGAAATGTTGATGATGCAATTGAGCGTGTGCGAAAGGAGACGCACATAAATATAAAGACCTGCGAGGAGGGAGTGATAATAAAGGCAGACGCTTTAGGATCTTTGGAAGCGTTGGCTTATCAGCTGGAGCAGGAGCAAATACCCATAAAGAAAGCTGACATTGGTGATATCTCCAAAAGAGATATAGTGGATGCGGCTACCATTAGCAATCCCCTCCACAGGGTCATTTTGGGATTCAATGTGAAGGTTCTTCCGGACGCTCAGCATGAGGCTGGAAAGGTAAAAATATTCACAGATAGAGTAATATATCAAATTGTTGAAGAGTACAAAAAATGGATTGAAGAAAAGAAGAGAGAGATGGAAAAGGAGAGCAGAATGGAAATAACCTTTCCCGGAAAATTCAAAATTCTACCTGAATATGTGTTTAGGCTAAGCAAACCTGCAATTGTTGGTGTGCGAGTCTTGGGAGGACGTATACGAGTAGGCCAACGCATTCTGAGAGATGATGGAAAGGTGGTGGGTAGAATAAAGAGCATAAGAAAGGATGATGTGAATGTCACGGAGGCAATAATGGGCGATGAAGTGGCTGTTGCAATTGAAGGCGTTACCATTGGGAGACAGATGAAACCAGATGAAATTTATTATATTGACATTCCTGAGGAACACGCGAGACAACTGTTCAGAATGAATCTAAGCTATGAAGACAGAGAAGTGCTGGATGAAATAGCCAGAATAAAAAGAAAAGAGAGAAATTTCTGGGGCTTGTGAGAAAAGTTATTAATATGCCATCTTAATGCCCATCCATGAGTGAGTTTTCCTCAATTTTAAACACATTTTTCAAAGTGGAAGAGAGAGGAAGCTCCATAAGGACGGAAATCACTGCAGGATTCACAACGTTCATGACAATGGCTTACATAATATTCGTCAATCCTGCTATTTTATCCAATGCGGGCATGCCCTTTGCTCCTCTTGTCACAACCACGGTGCTTGCCACAGCATTTGCAACCATAATAATGGGCTTATATGCGAACAAACCCTACGCGCTCGCTCCGGGAATGGGGCTCAACGCGTACTTTGCGTACAGCGTAGTAATCACCATGGGCTATTCATGGGAAGTGGCACTGGCAGCGGTTTTTGTTGAGGGCTTGATTTTCATAGTGCTCTCCGTAACCAATGTTCGCACCATGGTGGCAAACGCGTTTCCGAGAAATCTCAAGTACTCTATCGGCGCTGGGATAGGCTTATTCCTATCCATAATCGGATTTGAGAATGCACACATCGTAGTTGCAAATCCCGCCACCTTGGTTAGCATGGGCAATATCCTCGCTCCGGACGCATTGATTGCGCTACTGGGTCTGGGCATAACCATAGTTCTCTTTGTGAATCGCGTTAAAGGCGCGCTTCTCTGGGGAATACTTTCAGCAACGCTCATAGCGGTGATTTGGAGCTCCATGGATTCGGCAGCTGCCTCCATCATTTACCCTGCAGGATTTCAAATTCCATCCTCTCCAGTTTCTCTGCCCGCCTCGCCTGCACCCATAGCACTGCACATGGACTTTAGAGGTCTAATCAATGCTGGGGCGATTGGCGTCATATTCGCGTTTTTCATGGTGGATTTCTTTGATACGCTGGGAACCGTCACAGGGCTATCTGCAAAGGTTGGTGATTTGGACGAGAAGGGAAACATACCTAAAAAAGACCTGAGTAGGATGCTCCTTACGGATGCACTCGGAACAACCTTCGGTGCGTTGATGGGCACATCCACGGTAACCACCTACATAGAGAGTGCATCAGGTGTGGAAGAAGGTGGACGCACAGGGCTCACAAGCTTGGTGGTTGCCTCTCTCTTCTTGATTGGGCTATTTATAACACCCATCGTAGCTCTTGTTCCAGCAGCCGCCACCGCTTCAGCGCTGGTTCTTGTTGGATTGTTTATGCTCTCCAATATGGCTCACGTTGATTTCAGAGATTACACTGAATTCGTTCCAGCGTTCATGACAATGATTGTCATGCCGTTCACGTACAGCATATCCAACGGCATAGGTGCTGGAATAATAACTTACGTTCTTGTAAAACTGGCAACCAAAAGATACAGAGATATAAGCTGGGTAATGTACATTCTAGCCATTGTGTTTGCAGCATACTTCGTCTGGCTCAGCATTTAGCTGATTAAATGCCATTATATAAAGAATAAAAACCTCTGCGAGAAACTTTTTTATTATTTGAGCATTCACCATTATGCTCAAAGTAAATGAAACATTTTCGTCCATTCAGGGTGAGGGTCTCTATATGGGAATACCCATGTTTTTCATTCGCCTCACAGGATGCAATCTGCGCTGCAAATGGTGCGACACCCAGTACGCTTTTTATGAAGGTGAATATAAGAGCGAAGATGAATTGGTTAATATGGCTAATAAAATGGGTTATGAATGGGTTTGTCTAACCGGCGGTGAGCCGCTTTTGCAGGATGGAGTGTATTCCCTCTTATACGGACTAATGAAAAAGCACAAGGTACTCATAGAAACCAATGGGTCCATTCTAATTGATGAAGTGCCAACTGAGGACAATGTGTTCATATCTCTTGACATAAAAACTCCCTCCTCTGGCATGCACAAAGCAATGAAATTTGAAAATATTGATTATTTGGGCGATGGAGATTATGTCAAGTTTGTGATTGCAGACGAAGAGGACTATAGGTATGCTTTAAAAGTTATTGAGGATTATGATATTCATGTGGATATAATTTTTCAGCCGGTATGGGGCTATGATTTGCGTGCTCTAGCTGAAAGAGCAATAAAAGACGGTCTCAATGTGAGGGTTTTACCACAGCTTCATAAGATCATATGGGGTGAAAAGAGAGGTGTGTGAGAATGTACGCATACACTGATGAAGATGGAGAGTTTGCGGTGCATACTGCGAGAAGTGTGGTGGAAGGGTACATGGAAAACAGAAGGGTGCCAAACATTGAATTTCCAGAGAAATTTGAAGAAAAATCCGGAGTTTTCACTACAATATCTACTTATCCAGAGCGCAATTTAAGGGGCTGTATAGGCTATCCTGAGCCAATATTTCCACTAAAGGAAGCACTTATACGCTCTGCGCTGGCTGCTGCGTTTGAAGATCCCAGATTTCCGCCACTAAGCGAGCATGAGATTGGAAGGGTAGTTTTTGAAGTATCTCTTCTAACGCCACCTAAAAAAGTGCAGGTTGCAAAGAGAAAGGATTTACTGGGAGTAATAAAAATAGGTGTGCATGGTCTGATTGCAGAACGAGGAATGTTTAGAGGTTTGCTGTTGCCACAGGTGCCGGTGGAATGGAAATGGAACGTGAAGGAGTTTCTTGAGCAGACATGCTGGAAGGCGGGCTTACCTAAAAACTGCTGGAAAGATGAAAGCGTGCAGTTTTACACATTCACAGCAGAGATTTTTGAAGAAGAAGCACCGGGAGGGACTGTTAGGAGGAAGGAGTTGTGAGATACGAAGGAAAAATATATTTGGGGTCAATAATAACAGACGCTTGCATAGATGTAGATGATGATGGAAAGATAGCTGCCATAAAGAAATCTCTTGATGGATGCAGGAAGTTAAAAGGCTTTATTCTGCCGGGCGCTGTGGATATGCACGTGCACTTTCGTGAGCCGGGACAGACATACAAGGAGGATTTTTACACAGGAACTCTAAGTGCTGCCTTTGGGGGTGTGACCTTTGTGGCGGACATGCCCAACAATGTACCACCAATAAAAACTCCAGAAGACTTTGAGAATAAACTTAATGCGGTCAGAAGCAAGGCGAACGTGGATTTTACCCTTTACACAATGCTAACAAGCGAGAGTAAAACAATGGAACATAAAAATAAGTTGTTCAAATGGTACATGTACGAAGAGAACTTGAATTCAGCGGACATTCCAAGCGATGCTCTAATAACTGTCCATGCTGAGCTTAAAAATTGCATTAAAAATGCCAGCTCTTTGTATGAATATGATTTTGCCAGACCTGAAAAATGCGAGCGAGATGCCATAAGAAAGCTGGCGGAGTATGGAAGGAAATTTCATGTTGCACATGTGTCCTCTCCAGATTCACTGATGCTTTGCTCCCTTATGGGGCATACTTGCGAAGTCACACCCCATCATTTATTTCTTCACAGAGGACTGAATTTGGGAAGTTTTGGAAAGGTAAATCCTCCCCTTCGCGGTTGGTGGGTTGCCGAGGAAATGTTAAGAATATTCTCCAAAGGAGCAATAGATGTAATCGCCAGCGACCATGCTCCCCACACAGTTGAAGAGAAAGAGCAGGGGTTTGAAAATGCGCCTCCCGGAATTCCAGAGGTGGAAACCTATGTTCCCATTTTTCTGTATATGTGGAAATTGGGTAAGTTTGACCTAAAGACCATGGTCCATGCTCTCATGACTCGTCCAGCTGAGCTTCTCAAAATCAAAAAAGGTAAGATAGATGTTGGCTACGATGCAGATTTAATAGCTGTTAATATAAATGATGTTCGCAAAATAAGAGCTTCTAAGCTCCATTACAAATGCGGCTGGACCCCTTACGAGGGAATGAGTGGAATATTCCCGCACACCGTTATTTTGAGGGGTGAAAAAGTCATAGAAAATGGCGAATTAATCGCTGATAAAACTGGCAAGTTCAGCGAGTACGCTCCCTAATGAGAATATCAGCAATGTGGTGAAACGCACGATCCACATTCTCTCCAGTTTTGGCACTGGTGAGGTAATAGCTTTTGGCGAATAGGTTTGCTGCCCAGTTTGCCACATCATCCTCGCTCATCTTCCATTCAAGATCCGTTTTGTTAGCCATCAAAATAAGCGGCAGTTCTCGCTCTGCACCTTCTATGGCAGCAGATACCCAGTCTGGTAGCGATTCAAAAGTCTCAGGTCTTGTAACATCGGCAACGACAAATAGGCCGTCAGCCCCGTAGAAGTACGAGGTCTTTAAAATATTGCGAAATCCAGCGTTACCCATAACATCCCAAATCATAAGGTGAACTGTGCTCCCACTCCTTATCATGGTTTTTTTGTATATGTTTGTGCCAATAGTCATTGTGTATTTTTCCGAGAACATATTATACACGAACCTTCTTATCAAAGAAGTTTTTCCTACCATGGGCTCTCCGACCATACATATCTTGAACTTATAAATGCCCATTGAACCTCACCTATGTGTAGATGCCACACCCTCTAAATAAATGTTTCTCTGAAATTATTGAATTTGAATTCCACAATTTTTTTAAATAAGCTCCACATACCCCAACGCATGGAAAATGCTGAAGAGATAGAATTCTGCACATCATGCGGAAGAGGACTTGGCGAGAATTCAGTGGTGTTCAGATGCCCCAACTGCGGAACGCTAATCGCAAGATGCGACAGATGCAGAGAGCAGAGCATACCGTACACATGTCCAAACTGCGGCTTTGAAGGTCCGTGAGGTGATTACATGGGTGATGTTTTGGTGACTTACAAGATAATGCCAGATGGCGTGGATGTTGATATAAACAAGATGAAAAAGGATGTGGAAGAGAAGCTCAATGGAGTTGCAAGAATCAACGATTTCAGCGAAGAGCCTATAGCATTCGGATTGAAGGCGCTGATTGTCAGGGTAATTGTGAAAGACGAAGGCGGAATAACCGACAAAATTGAGAGCATGCTCTCGGAAATAGAGAATGTGCAGGGCGTTGTTGTGAGCGAGGTTACCCTCGTCTGATTTTTTATCCAAGATATTTTCTCAGTTTTGGTCCGAGCCCGTATATGAGGAGTATTATGTAGAACACTTGAATAACTGGCTTGAATGAGAGGGCAAACACTGTTAATGATGGAAATACCGTTGCCGCGAGGGACAGTGAGATTGCCTGAGAGCTTGCAGTTGCGCCAAAAATGAGGACCATACCTTGAGAGTACGGGAGTTTGAGCATTTTTGCAGCAAAAATGGAAAGTGCAGTCTGAATTATGTAATAGAGAAGAAGAGTTCCCAGAACTATGAGAAATATCTGTGGCTCACCGAGAACCTTGTGAGAAACCTTAGCAACGGAGAAGAAGACGATTACCAGTATGCCAAGGGCGGATATGCCCGGAAGGTACTTCTTTATGGACAAAAAGTAATTTTTACCTTT
>CAYRMJ010000012.1:14543-24735 GCA_964425415.1 uncultured Thermoplasmata archaeon
GGGCGGATATGCCCGGAAGGTACTTCTTTATGGACAAAAAGTAATTTTTACCTTTTTTCTTTATTATTTCTCTCCTCGTGATGGCACCGAGGGCAAGGGGTACGAGGATGTATATCAGCAGAATAGCCATGAGTTGCAATACATTTATTTTTGCGAATATTCCCCCGCTGAAGTAAATCAAGATTGGAGAGATGAAAGGAATGAGAAGAAGCCCTGCAACAGCAATCACAAGAGCGTCTGGCACGCTTGCATCTGCGATTCCGCTCCATCCAATCAGCATGTTGGAGCATGGTATGGCGCCAACCAGCACAAGGGCAAGAGCCAGCTCAGGATAATCCACAAGCACTGTGCGAGATAGAAAGAAGGCAGTTAGCGAGGCGATGAAGTATGCAAATATAAGAGTGATGGTAATTAACTTATAGTTCCTTCCTGCTTTTTTGACCTTTTCTATCTCCATACCCGTGAGCATGGGGTAGAGCATCATGAACACTGCCAGCACACTCACTGGCATTATGTTCATTTTTTCAAAGTCCCAGAGCTGTCCAGCTATTAAAGCCAAAATAAAAACAGCTGTGACATAGATGTAGAGCCGTTTCTTTATGTGTATCAAAATATGGAGCATTGAACCCAATCCACGATTTTGTATTTAATTTTAATTGGACAAAATTGGTAATGCTTAAAATTATAAATGGCTCTTTAAACTTATCCGATTTACCAAATTTTTCATTGATTTTTTGCGAGGTCATAGAGAAAAATCCTTAAATATTACCTGCCTATACCACGGTGATTAAAATGAAGATGCCAAGGAAGGTTAAGATGTACTGTCCTTATTGTAAGCGTCACACAATTCACACGGTTGAGAAGGTGAAAAAGAAGAAGGCAAGCGAGCTCAAGGCAGGACAGCGCAGGTTCAGAAGAGTGACCGCAGGATACGGTGGCTTTCCGAGGCCGAGGTTTGAAGGTAGAGAGAAGCCTACAAAGCGTCTAAATCTAAGGTTCAGATGTACAGAGTGCAACAAAGCGCACAATTCTCCAATGATTCGCGCAAAGAAGTTTGAGCTGGTGGAGGTGAAATGATGGATAAGGAAGGCTCATCCAAAGTGGACAAGGCGTTTGTGAAGGTAAAATGTCCCGACTGTGGGAACGAGCAGATAATGTTTTTGAGGGCCAGCGTGCCTGTGAAGTGCCATGTTTGCGGTGCCACTATTGCAGTTCCCACGGGTGGAAAGGCTGAAATTAGAGGAGAGATAGTAGAGGTGTATTCGTGAAGCGAGGTTATCCAGAAACTGGGGAATTTGTAATTGCGACGGTTAAATCAATAAAGCCATACGGCGCATTTGTTACTTTGGATGAGTATGGTGGAAAAGAGGGCTTCATACACATCGGGGAGATTGCAACAGGGTGGATAAAGTACATAAGAGATCACATTCGTGAAGGTCAGAAGGTAGTATGCAAGGTTCTCAGAGTGGATCCACAGAGGGGCCATATAGATCTAAGTTTGAAGAGGGTTAATGAGCATCAAAGAAGAGAGAAGATACAGGAATGGAAAAATGAGAAGAAGGCTGAAAAGCTCTTTGAGATAGTTGCCCAGAGATTGGGCCGCGATGTGGATGCCTGTTACGAAGAATTTGGAAATTTTCTTATTGATAAATTCGGATCTCTTTATGCTGCATTTGAGGAAATTGCCATCAACGAAGACCTCGTTAAAGATGAGGGCTGGGAAGGTGAGTGGATAGAGGTCTTTGCACAAGTGGCAAAAGAAAATATCACTCCCCCATACGTGAAAATATCTGGATATGTTGAACTCACCACCACTGCACCGGATGGCGTGGAGCATATAAAAAAGGTGCTTACATCTGCGGAGAGTGATTATGTCACCATAACCTACGATGGTGCACCCAGATACAGAATTCATGTGACCGCTGAAGATTATAAAACTGCTGAAGAGTTGCTTAGCAATACTGCGAACAAAATCATAGAGGATTTTAAAGAGCTTGGGGGCGAAGCGGAGTTTCACAGAAGGTAGGGCGCAATGCACACATTAATAAGAAAATGCCCAAGGTGTAAGAGATATACGCTAAAGGAGTTTTGTCCCGTGTGCGGCGAGAAGACGATAGAGGCTATACCTCCTAAATTTTCGCCGGAAGACAGGTACGGCGAGTACAGAAGAAAATTAAAGAGAGAGGTGATGAGCAATGGAACCAATAATAGTTAAGTATGTGGAAAAGCCAGAATTGAAAAATCCCGTTTTGATTGAGGGACTGCCCGGAGTGGGCAACGTTGGAAAAATTGCCGCTGAGTATATGAAAGATAAACTTGATACAAAATTGATGGTGGAAATATTCTCCAAGTACTTGCCTCCGCAGGTTCTGATGAAGGGTGATGGAACACTATACCTTGTGAGAAACGAGCTTTGGTACTACAAAAATGAAAATGGTGCTAATGACCTAATAATTTTAGTTGGCGACTATCAGGGCATGAGCTCGGAGGGACAGTATGAGTTGAGTTACAAAACCCTTGAGATTGCCAGAGAATTTGGAGTAAAGAAGATATTCACTCTCGGAGGATATGGCACTGGAAAGCTGGAAGATAAGCCGAGGATATTCGGCGCAGCCACCAATATGGAGCTCGTTGAGGAGATGAAAAAGTACGGTGTTTATTTCTCAGAGACGGAACCCTCCGGGGGCATAGTGGGTGCGGCAGGCCTGCTTTTAGGGCTCGGCATGGAGATATTTGGAATGGACGGCGTATGCCTCATGGGCGAGACCTCCGGGTACTTCTCAGATCCCCGCAGTTCGTACTGGGTGCTCAACGTGGTGAAGGATTACTTCAATTTGGACATAGATATGGAAGAACTGAAATTCCGCTCTGAGGAGATTGGGGAAATAACCTCGCAGATAAAAGAGGAAGAGAGCAAAGAGGAGAAAAAAGAGGACCTCGGTTATATTGGCTGAATATACAGAAGTGTGCATCAAATATTAAATACTTCACTTTTTTATCGCTTCGTATGAAGCCAATAGCGGATATCGCAAAGGAATTAGGAATAGAAAACACAATCCCGTACGGCAGGGACAAGGCAAAGATACCCCTTGAGGAGATATGGAATAGAGAGAGAAGAGGAAAAGTCATTTTGGTAACTGCAATCAATCCCACGCCCTACGGCGAGGGCAAAACCACCACAGCCATAGGCACGAGCATGGCATTCTGGCATCTGGGAAAGAAGAGCATAGTCACTCTGCGAGAACCGTCATTGGGGCCGGTGTTCGGAATAAAGGGTGGCGGTACTGGTGGCGGCAAATCCACGGTTGAGCCCAGCGAGGAGATAAACCTTCACTTCACAGGAGATTTTCATGCCATTCAGGTTGCTCACAATCTCCTATCCACGGTGGTGAATAATGCCATTTATCACAACATTGAACCATGCTTAGACAGAAAGAAGATTCTCTGGGGTAGGGTTCTGGACATGAACGCCAGAGAGCTGAGAAAGGTGGTTCTGGGACTTGGAGATAATGGAGGCGCGGTACAGGAAGATTATTTTGAGATCACTTCTGCCAGCGAGATATCCGCCATAGTTGCCCTTGCGAAAAGTTACAGGGAACTGAAGGAGAGATTGTCAAACATTCTGGTGGGATTCAGAAACGACAAAACACCGGTTTTTGCAAAGGATTTCAAAGTCGTAGGTGCGATGGCTGCAGTTCTGAGAGATGCACTTCTTCCCAATTTAGTGCAAACGTCGGAAGGCACACCTGCCGTCATCCATGCAGGACCATTCGCAAACATAGCCCACGGGCACAATTCCCTGCTTGCTGATGAAATAGGTATGCGCTATTCCGATTACCTCGTAACCGAGGCGGGGTTCGGCTCTGACCTCGGTGCTGAGAAGTTCGTGAACATCGTTGCCAGAGCAGGAGAGTTTGACATAAGCGGTGCGGTTTTGGTTGCCACAGTAAAGGCTCTGAAATACCATGGAGGAGTGAAGAAAAAGCACCTTGCAGAGGAGAACGTGGAAGCGATGGAGAAGGGCGCGGAGAATCTTAGAAGGCATATTGAGATAGTGCGCAAGCTCGGATTTGAGCCAGTGGTGGCGATAAATCACTTCCCGCAGGACAGCGATAAGGAGATTGCGAGATTGCAGGAGATAGTGGAAGATATGCACGTGAAATTCGCACTGAGCGAGGTATTTGCACAGGGCGGAGCTGGAGGAGTGGAGATTGCAAAGTACCTTGAGGGCATAGAGCCGAGAAAGCCGAACTTCACATACAAGCTGGACGAGGATGTGCGCGAGAAAGTAGAAAAAATCGCGATGGAGATATATGGTGCATCGGGAGTAGACTGGGATCCAAAGGCTAAGAAGGACCTCAAACTTGTGGACAAGATGGGATTCAACGACTTCTACATCTGTATGGCTAAGACCCAGTACTCGCTGACGGACAATCCCAAGAAGTTAGGAGCACCTGAGAACTTCACCATAACCGTTAGGAGCCTGAAGATTTCCTCTGGAGCGCGGTTCATAGTACCTCTGCTGGGTGATATATCCACCATGCCGGGGCTGCCCAGCAAGCCCGCAGCTGAGAACATTGACCTAACAGAAGATGGAAGAATCGTGGGAATTCGTTAATCAAAACTTTAAATAATCTTTTCTTTTTCTCCGCTTATGGAATTTCCGAAGGAGAACTTCAGTGAGTGGTACAATGAGGTTGTTGAAGTTGCAGGGCTTGTGGATAAGAGATATCCCGTGAAGGGAATGCACATCTGGAGACCTTACGGCTGGAAGATAATGCAGAACATTGACAATTATTTTAGAGAGATATTCTCGGAGTACGGGCATGATGAGGTCAATTTTCCACTTCTGGTTCCAGAAACAGAGTTCAAGAAGGAGGCTGAGCACATAAGGGGCTTTGAAGATGAGGTGTTCTGGGTCACACACGGGGGATTAAATCCACTAGAGGTTAAGCTTCTCCTCAGACCCACGAGTGAGACTGCAATGTACCCCATGTTCTCGCTCTGGATTCGTTCTCATGCAGATTTACCCCTCAGAATTTTTCAGATTGTGAACATATTTCGGTACGAGACAAAGCAAACGCGCACCTTCATTAGGATGAGGGAGGTGCATTTCTTTGAGGCGCACACGGCTCATGAGAGTTACGAGGACGCTGAGCGGCAGATAGAAGAGGATATAGAAATATGGAAAAAAATTGCGGAGAAGCTTGCGCTTCCGTATCGCATAGTGAAGAAGGCGGAATGGGACAAGTTCCCTGGAGCCATTTACTCTCTGGGTGTTGAGACGGTTATGCCCTCTGGAAGAACCCTGCAAATTGCCACATTCCACCAGTACGGGCAGAACTTCTCAAAGCCGTACGGAATAGAGTACCTGAAGGAGAACGGAGAGCATGAATATGTTTACCAGACCACGTTTGGAATGAGCGAGCGCTTGCTTGGTGCCATAGTCGGAATACACGGTGACGACAGAGGCCTAATTCTCCCGCCAGAGATAGCACCGATTCAGGTGGTAATCGTACCAATTGTGACAAAGAAAAAGGAGGAGATTCTGAAAGAGGCAAAGAAGATAAAAGAAGAGCTCAAAGAGTTCAGGGTGCATCTGGACGATAGGGACAACTACACTCCCGGTTACAAGTTCTACGACTGGGAGCTTCGCGGCGTGCCGCTGCGCCTTGAGATAGGCCCGAGGGACATGGAAAAGAAGCAGGTGGTTCTGGTTCGCAGGGACACGAGAGAGAAGATAATTGTATCGAGAGAAGAGTACGGGGAGAAGATAAGAGAACTCCTTGGCGAGATACAGAAGAATCTCAAAGAGAAAGCGGAGGCGGAGATGAGGGGTAGAATAAAAAGAGTTGGGAGCATTGAAGAGATAAAGATGAACAACGCTGTATCAGAGGTGCACTGGTGCGGCTCTGAGGAATGCGGTGCGAAAATAGAGGAACTAACTGAGAAGAAGATAATCGGCTCGCCTGTGCACGAGAAAGAATCAGGAAAATGCGTGATATGCGGAAAAGAAACAGATAATTTCGCCTATGTGGCAAAACCCTATTAATCCTCCTTTTTAACATAAGCCAGCATTGCTCCTAACACACCAAACCCGATTAAAACCACGCTTATGGAATACAAACCAATGTCTGTCCATGCATCATACAAAAATCCCCACGAGAAGTATATAATAGCCCCCAGAATTATTAATATCCAGCTAAATATCCATATTGCGCGATTCATACAGGGGAATCCGCATTTTATATATAAAAATTCCCGACGAGATATTAACTCATAATTGAGTAAATTGCGACATTTATTTAACCCCGTTCAAAATCTCCTATCTGTGATTGAAAAGGCGTTAAAAGCGCTAAAAAACGGAGAGCCAGTGCTGCTGTTTGATGCGGAGGGAAGAGAGGAGGAAACGGATATAGTTTTTGCCTCTCAGCATATAAATTCTGAAAAAATAAGGTTTATGAGGAAGGAGGGCGGTGGTTTGATATGCACCACTTTGCCAAGCGAAATTGCAAATAAAATCAAGCTTCCATTTCTACATGAAGTGTTTCGTGAAAGCAACTTTGAAATTTTTAGGTATATAACGGAGAGAGTACGTTATGATGCTTTGCCTGCATTTTCAATAACCATCAATCACATTGATAATTACACAGGTATATCGGATATTGAGAGAGCGAGAACGATAACGGAGTTTGCAGATTTTTTATCTAAAGTAAATAATTATAAAAATCCAATGATAGAGTTTGGAAATAGGTTCATAAGCCCGGGACATGTGCATCTTCTCATATCTTCAGGACTTTCCAGAAGAAAAGGACACACAGAACTTTCAACTGCGCTGGTAATGATGGCAAATCTGATTCCATCTGCGACCATAGTTGAAATGCTGGGCGACGATGGGCGCTCACTCTCAAAAAGTGAAGCTAAAAAATATGCTGAGAGGCATGGATATGTGTTCATAGAAGGATCGGAGGTTATGGAGGCATGGAGAAGATGGTCCGAGTGATGGCCACCGGCGTGTTTGACATTCTGCACCCTGGCCATGTAATGTTTTTAAAAGCTGCTAAAGAGTATGGTGATGAGCTGGTAGTGGTTGTGGCACGCGACATAACGGCCGAGAGGCTGAAGCATAGGCCAATTATGAGGGAGGAAGATCGCCGTTTTATGGTAGATTCTCTCAAACCCGTGGATAAGGCTGTTTTAGGGTATGAAGATGATATGTTTCGTGTGGTGGAGGAACTAAAGCCAGATATAATAGTGTTGGGATATGACCAAAAATTTCAGGAAAGTGCAATTGAAGAAGAATGCAAAAAAAGGGGTTTGAGTGTGAAAGTTGTGAGACTAAATAAGTTTGGGGATGGAGATATTCACGGTACGAGAAAAATAATATCAAAAATAGTTAAAAGGAGTGATACGCTATATGCGAAGAATAGGCATAGTTGATACCATGTTCTCAAGATACGATATGGGCTCCGCGGCTGAAGATGAGCTCAGGAGAATGGGCACAGGATTCAAAATAATCCGTCGCACGGTGCCGGGTGTTAAAGATTTGCCAGTAGAGGCAAAGAAACTTATTGAGGAGGATAAATGTGATATTGTTATTGCTCTCGGCATGCCCGGCCCTAAGCCCATTGATAAGCAGTGCGCTCATGAAGCGTCTCTCGGATTGATATATGCACAGCTGCTTACAAACACGCATATAATTGAGGTTTTTGTGCATGAAGATGAGGCGAAGGATGAGAGAGAGCTTGCATGGTTGGCAGAGCGCCGAGCGAGGGAGCATGCCCAAAACGCATATAATATATTATTTCATCCTGAGCGATTGAGAAAACTCGCCGGTACTGGGCAGAGGCAAGGGTTTGAAGATGCAGGTCCTGTAAGATCAGGAATAAGACATTGAGGTGATGAATATGGAAGAGATAAATATAGGTATAGTAGTGAGCGAATTTAACTACGACATAACAATGATGATGCTGGAGCGAGCAAAGGAACATGCTGAATTTCTGGGAGCAAAAGTGAAGTACATACTAAAAGCGCCGGGCACATTTGACATACCGCTTATGGTTAAGAAGTTGCTTGATAAGGATGATGTGGATGCAGTGGTCACGCTGGGTGCCGTGATAGAAGGTGAAACGGAGCATGATGAGATTGTGATGCAAAATGCTGCTCGTAAGATAGAAGATTTGAGTGTAGAGTACGGAAAACCAGTAACTTTAGGCATTTCAGGTCCGGGAGAATCAAGATTGCAGGCAGAAGCCAGAATTGAAAAAGCGAGGGACGCTGTGGAAGCGGCAGTAAAGCTTGTGAAGCGACTTCGTGAGATATGAGACGTGCGATAAAGTTAAATATTAGCATTGGTTAATAAATAATTGAGATGACCCGCTTAATAAGAAGCGAATACAGGATGGTTCGCATATATTTAGAAGAGGAATACATTGAGGAGATTTTAGAGTACGAGCTCTTAGAGATGGAGAGAGGAAATAAAGAAAGAAGGATTTTTATAGAGTATCAATCCAACAATGATTAAATATGCGGATTCTTTTTCGCAATTATGGTCGTTTTGCTTTTGGTTGGAATGCCCGGTGCAGGAAAGGAAGAGTTTGTAAAAGTTGCTGTGAAAATGGGCTATGAGGTTATAAGAATGGGTGATGTGGTGCGAGAGTTTGTAGCTAATAAAGGTTATCCCCTTGAGAATGAAATTGTAGGTAAAATAGCTGGTGAAGAGAGAAATAAAAATGGGGAGGAGATATGGGCGAAGAGAGTAGTAGAAAAAATAAAGAAAATGAATAGTGATAAAATTGTGATTGATGGCATTCGCTGTCCTGAAGAGGTAGAACTATACAAAAAAGAGCTGGGTGATGTTATAGTTGTGGGTATATTTGCATCTCAAAAAGAGAGATACGAGAGAATACTCCGAAGAGCGCGTCCTGACGATGTCAAAAACTGGAATGAATTCATAAACAGGGAGAATCGTGAGTTGTCATGGGGATTGGGCAATGTTTTTGCAAGAAGTGATGTGATGCTTCTAAACACTGGAACTCTTGAGGATTACCATCGTACAGTACGTGAATTTTTGGAGAGTTTATCAAATGAGTAGTGATTTACTAACTCTTAATGCTAATTATTCCCAATCATATTTCAGGTCAAAATCAAATAATTTCGCTTTCCATATATTGATTATAATTTAAAAAATTTCAAGTAGTTTAATTTTGATTAGCAATGGATGTACTTTCGTCCCGACAACTTTGCAGATGTTTTTGGATTAGGTCTTGCGGTAATACTCGTATTAATCTCCTATGTGTTCATGAGGCAGATGAAGCATAATGAAGCAGGTGCGTGGGCAGATGCATGTAAGAGTATGCTCATGGGCTCAATACTTTTTGCGGTGGGAATGTGCATAACACTCTCAACAATAATCTTCAACGATGATTCAATTAGGGAGTTTCTCAATATGATCGGAGATTCTTTTTGGGTTGCCACTGCATATTTTGCCTCAAAAATGCTAAAAATAATAAAGAACTCGCTGGAGGTGTTGCTGGGTGCTTGACTTTTTTATATCATTTTCAATTCGTCAGGCGGTGCTAATGGTTGGTGCAATAATCTGCTTTTTAGGTGGTGGAGAAGCCTTGGTTTTCACACATAGATTATCCTCTTCTAACATAGGAAGAGCGGTGAATATATTATCTTTGTCCGTAGTTATTCTGGGCTTTGTAATGCTTTTTATTGCCATCGGTAATATACTCGTATATCTCTATCCATCTTCTTTAAGCTACATGTTTTTGGTTTCTGTTGGTGTATTAGGTGTTGTGGCTGTGGCTATGTTTGTTTGGGGGTTTATACGTATATACAGATATGTGGTGATCAAATGAACAGTTTAGCAGTTGAAATGCAGTTGGTTCGTATTGCCCAAAAGCACATAGGTGATTGGGGAGAGCAGTTCATAAGGCATCAGTGCGATAGACTTGGTCTTAACATAAAAAATCTCACATCCGAGGACCTAAGAAAACTTGCAAAAGAGGCCTCTCAAACAGCTGTAATAGTTGTGGGAAAAAAGCGTGCCAGCGGACTTTATTCTGATATAATGAAACTCTCAGAAAGAGTTTAATAAACATGTTGCAACAGAGTACTACAAATGTGCCTTGTCGCATAATTAAGCTTATAGAGATACAAAAACATGAAATATAATGAAGGATTT
>CAYRMJ010000013.1:0-24475 GCA_964425415.1 uncultured Thermoplasmata archaeon
CAGCGCCTAGCGCACCTCTGAATCTTCAGGCCACTGCCGGTGATGGCTATGTGAAACTCTCATGGAACGCTCCTGCCTCTAATGGAGGCTCCCCGATTACTGCATATCGCATATATCGTGGCACAGCCTCAGGAGGTGAAAGCTATCTGACGGAAGTTTCTGGAACCACACTTTCCTATACTGACAGTTCTGTGACTAATGGTGTTACTTATTACTACTATGTCACCGCCGTGAATTCTGTCGGTGAGAGTGATAAGAGCAATGAGGTAAATGCCACGCCGCGGGCTTCAAGTGTGCACTCAAACAAAATACTGTTTGTGGATGACGATGACGGAAGTATATACAGCAAGTATGTGGAGCAGGCACTAATTGATTCAGGACTCACTTCGGAGTTCAAAGTTTATGAGTGGGATGTTTATCAGATAGGCTATTCGCCCACTTACAATGATCTCAAAGATTATGCAGTAGTTATATGGAGCACCGGACCTGCCTATGAGAACACACTCACTCCATCGGATCAGCATGCATTGATTGAGTATCTGAATGCAGGAGGACGATTATTCCTGACTTCACAGGACTTCTTATGGGAAGTATCCAACGGTAACGACGGTTCCATTGACAATACCTTTGTAAACAACTACCTTGGTGTTAGCGGAGTGGAAAACGATGTTAGTTACATGGATGTCTATGGAGTAAGTGGCAATCCGATATCTGGAGCATTTGGTTATGTGGAGCTTTGGTATCCGTTTGACAATTATGCCGATGCCATATCTGTAGAATCAGGGGCCACACCGATATTCTACGATGATTACAGCGATATTACTGCTGTTAGTTATAGCAATGGAAATTACAGAACTGTCTTCTTTGCATTCTCATTTGAAGCAGTTGAATACGGTGATTCAGATGTGGGTGCTAAGTTGATGTACAATGTCGTAGCATGGCTATTACACTGAACTTTTTTCCTTTCCCTTATATTTTTTGATGTTCCATTTATTGCGTGGTTACTATTATGCTATCTCCTGTCATAACTATCGTGTGCTCAGTTTGTGCAACCATTCTCTTTTTTCTTTCGTGAAGCACCGGAAAATGATGCAAAATGCCCCTTTTTGTGCCATAACTCAGAAGATTGTACCAGTTTTCATTGTTTTCACACCATCTCGCAGCAAAAGGCAATGTTTTGAATTTTTCAAACATCTCTTTGTATTCTCCCACCAATCCTGAGGTTTTCACGAACATGTATATATTTCCACCCTTTCCATTTTTGACATAACCCTTTCCATCAGTGGCAAATGGCTCTATGGCAAAAGCCATGTCTGGAACGAGTTTTGTTCTGGTCCCATCATCGTAATTTGGAATGCTTATTCCGTGATGCAGATCATATTGTGCAAGCCCGTGTCCCGTTAAATTGTATACTGGATTGTAACCTCTCATTTTAATCTCGTTTTCAATTATCGCTCCTATTTCTCTTATCTCTACTCCGGGCCTGAGAATTTTAATGGCTGAATTAAGTGCCGCTTCACTGGCCTCTATGAGGTTTTCCCAATTTCTTGAGCCAACTTCAACTGTTATTGCGGTATCGGATATGTACCCATCAATTTGTGCACCCAAATCAAGCTTCACGACATCTCCTCTTTTGAAATATAGATTATCTCCCTTGACGGGAGAGTAATGTGCTGCAATGTTGTTTGTGGATAAATTTACAGGAAATGCAGGAAAAGCCCCAGAATCAATTATGTACTTTTCAACTTTTTGAGCTACATCATAATATGACGCACCTTCCTTTATGAGCTGCACTCCCAGTTCTCTTGCCTCTTTTCCAATCTTTCCCGCTTCAATATACTTTTTTATGTCCATATTCATCGCCTCAGAGCATTTAGGATTACCGAAAAGGGAATGGCACCTTCCCTTATTAATTTCACCTCGTCAACCAAGCTTACAATGGTGGAAGGCTTACCGCTTAGAGTTCCGCAGTCAATGCGATATTTTACATTTATATCCATGGTGTCCTCAACTTTAACAGGGTTTTTGTCTCCGCTTATATTTGCGCTTGTAAGAGTTATTGGACCAGAGAGTTCTGCTAAATATCTCGGTACAAAGTGGTTTGGTATGCGAACACCAACAGTTGGCCCGGTTATTTCAGGTATGCGGCTTGGAAGCACAATTGTTAATGGTCCGGGCATGAATTTTTTTATAAGCGTCAAAGCATTTTCGTTTATCTGAGCAATTTTCTGTATTTGATAAGAATTGGCTACACCCACTGGCACCTTCTTTGAAAGATCCCTATTTTTGAGAGCATATACTTTTTTAATATCTCCAAATATGCTAATAGCAAGTCCGTATAGAGTGTCCGTTGGAACAACAACAGGTTCACTTTTCACATATTCAGCGACCAATTTTACAGAATCTCTTTCGCATGGGAGAATCACAGCTATGAAATTAAAGAGAAATATAAAATGTTTTTTCAAAACTGTGCAAGAACCACGGTTATGTTATCTTTACCCCCATTTTCATTCGCTTTTTTCACTATTTCCATGCCTATCTCATTTAGTTCCTTGGAGCTTCCTAAAATCTCTTGAAGTTCTTCATCAGTGAGCATATCAGTAACACCATCTGAGCATAGCATTAGGATATCTCCCTTGTCAAAATATAGTGTGTAAGTATCCGGATTTACAGATTCCTTGGTACCTATCGCCATTGTGATAACATGCCTGTCGGGGTGGGTCTTTGCCTCTTCTTTGCTGATTAGTCCTTTATCTAATAGCTCCTGTATAACAGAGTGATCCTTAGTAACTTGCCGAATCTTACCTTTTCTGAATAGGTACGCTCTACTGTCTCCAACATTGAATATGTACCCATTATTTCCTTCTATAAGAGCAGCAACCAATGTAGTACCCATTTTCTTTCCCATCTCCATAGATCTCTCATGGACCTTTTTGTTCACGAATTCTATTATCTTTCGTATTCCAGCCACATCACCTTCTAAGTATGTGAGTGGTGCTGCAGTCATGCGATCAACAGCCATTCCACTGGCCACCTCTCCAGCGTCATGGCCACCCATTCCATCGGCTACCGCAAGCACATAAAATATTCTCTTTTTTCCATCTTTGAAAATCTCTATTCTGTTTATGAGATATGCGTCTTCGTTGTTTTTCCTTCTTCTTCCAACATTACTTATTCCGTACACTTTCATACTTCACACCCCAAGATCTCTTTTAACAACTCTTTATTGTCCTTATCTCCTTTATATATTGTCATATCAGAATCGTAAGGTATGTGAGGCATCAGTCTAAGATGTATTCTTCTATCTCCAATCCTTAAAAGTGCATCAACTTCCTCATCAGGTGCTTGATTTTTTATGAGAACTTTGTGTGCCAAAATGTTTAGCTTATCTTCACCGCGTTTTATTTTGTATTTTATTCCTTCTTCTTTTAAGAAGTATAAAAATTCAAAATATTTTTTTGCGGCTTCAATACTTTCAGATACAAAATCCACATTTACCAAATTGCGGAATCCATAATCAAGTTTGCCAATATCCTCCTTTTTGTAATAAATGACAGTACCTTGATACAACGCGGCAATAGTGTTCGCTTTTACTTTCTCCTTCTTCCCACGAATTACAAATACTCCATCTCGGTACGCTTTCATTTTTTTATCAATTATTTTTATAATTAAATTTTTAGTCTTACTCTGCTCGCTTATAAATCCAAATGTTCTACGGTTTCCCTTTTGAGGTGGATCAGAGACGAAACTGAAGTTGTTGGAGTAGTGTATTTGAAGCGTTTTTTTGAATTTTATCTGGTGCACACCTCTCCACAGCACTCTTGTGCTTGTCATCCACCTTTGCACATCTTTGTACATATCCATCGCATCTTTGTATCTTTTGCTTTTGTCCTGATTGATGGCTTTAAGTATGATTTTTTTCACAGCCGCGGGTGTGGTTTTAGGAAATGGCTTAATTTCACCGTTCAAAACTTCCGATTTTTTGGTGAAAGGAACCTGCTTGGCAATTACCCTGTAAAATGTTGTTCCCACCTCATACACATCGCTTCTTGGATCCGGCTTGCCGTATTTGTCAGGGTCCCACATCTCTGGGGGTGCATAGGAAGGCGTGCCAACAAATGTGTACACATCATCCTTTAATTTTCTAAAAATCTGCGCTGCCAATCCCCAATCTAAGAAGAATATGTCTCCATATTTGTCAATTATTATGTTACTGGGTTTGATGTCAAGATGCAAGTACCCAGCGCGATGAACAGCATGCAGTATGCTCAAAACTTCCATCATTCGGTGCATTATCTCTCTAATATCAGCGCTTCTTAGGTATGCATCAAGGGTCTCTCCTTCAATGAACTCCACAGCAAACCAAGGTTCTTCCTCGTTTATGCCTATTACCTTAGGTACCCCGCCAATTCCCAAATCGCTTATCTCTTGCCAGTATTTTGCCTCTTTTATGAATCTTAAAATTTTTAATACATCCTCCCTAACTGGTTTTTTAATGGCAACTCTTATTCCGTTAAGGTAACCATCCCATACCTCACTCATCTTTGTAGTTGCAATCTTTCTCCGAAGTTCAAGCATGAGCATCACTGTATCTTGACGGTTATTAGGTACTTCCCGATTAATATCTCATCATCGTCATGAAGCTCCATATATTCGCTTTCCTGTCCCTTCTTCCATCCCGGAAGGTACTCTCCACGCACAATGGTACCTTTCTCACTTCCTAAATCTTTGATAAACCATTTTTCACCTTCTCTATGAAGCTCTACATGTCTCTCCGATATTTCATCTTCTAAATCAATTATACCAAGAGGAATGGTTATCTTGCCATCTTTAGTCTTCATGAAAACCACATTGTTGTCCTTTCTCTTTCCAATATATACATCATCGCTGATCTCCACTTCATGTGGTCTCAAATTGCCATCAACCCATTTTAGAAGACAAGTTGATGCGGCTTCACTTTCGACAGGCTCTTCAATTTCCATTTGTTCTGGAAAGACTTCCTCTTTCTGCTCCTCTACACTTCCACTCACACTCAAAGCAGGTTCAGAAGAAACTGGCTCAGGTTGTTCTTCCCCATACTCTTCGTACTGTGGCTCTTCAAAGCGCTCTTTAAGATAAACATTTGCTTGGATTGTTATAGTGTTTGCAAGAGTTATGATATCTCCGTCTCTGAGCTGCACTTCTTCACTTGGAAAGCGGCTACCTCCTGAAGGTTTTCTCCATCCGGGAAGCATGTTTCCGTTTAGCGCAGTTCCGTTTGTGCTTCCGAGGTCCATTATATACCACTTTCCGTTCTTGGTATAAATTGTCAGGTGCTTTCTTGAAATCTTCTTTTTGTAGTCAAAAACCATCATGGGTGTGTATTTCTTCTTACCCATCTTGTTGGAAATTGTCAGCACATCGCCACGGCCTCTGCCAATTATTATGTCTTTATCAATCTCCAACTCATGCTCCTTCTTGTTGCTGTCTATCCATTTCAACCTCAAACCATAGATTCCCGGAACTTCATCTCTCGCGGCTATTCTACCACCGTGTCTTCTGGGAACCATTATCTCCTCATCTTCCGCTCTCTTTCTCTTTCTGGGAGGAACATTAGTTGCAGCCATCGTACCTGAGCTGGCCACAGCAACCCCAACATCACTCCTTTTAGGCTTGGGTGTTTCCTCAGGTTTCTCCTCTTCATTTATGGCTAAATCATCCTCAGATATCCCTTCTGGTGTTATGTCCTCAAGCTCTATTTCCTCAGATGGAACCTCTGATGCCACTGAACTAACTGCACCTTCCTGCTTCTCCGCGTACACATATATACTTTTTTCCTCAGGTGAGTATGTTTCCGATTCTGGGTCGGTGAAAAGTGCGCCCACTTTAAAGTTGAGCTTTTCCAAAATAGCCTTGATTTCTCCCGGAGAGTAAACCTTTAACTTCTGGTGCTTTTCCTCGCCCCCGGGGATTATCAATTTCTGCACGAGAGATCCCGATACTGGGTCAAAATTCCACTCTCTTAGTATGTATTTTCCATTTTGTATATCCCAATCTCGTCCCTTCGGATTTTTTATGTACCAATCACGATTTGGAATCATCAAAATTACTTTTCCACCCTCATCCAAAAGGCCAAGCTTCATCTCATCAAACTCGTTTATGAACAATGCGGCATTCGCCTTGCCCTTTGCCACCTTGATGCCGCTCAATTCTACATCACCTTCAAAAATGACTTCGCCCTCGCCTAGGAATTTTTTAACCACCTTTTCTATGTCTCCCATGATTTACACCTCTTGCAGAGGTGATTGGATAAACTCTATAAAAAAATTGCGTTATGAATTGCTCTGTTGCGCAAATAACAGAGACCTTAAAAGCGCAATTCGGAAAGTTGCACACTTCTTTCGGGAAGGTGAAGCGTAGTTTAAATTTCTGTGCCTTCTAAATAAATGATATATTCAAAGATAATAACTGCAAGGGCTTTGATAGTTCTCTTATCTCTGAAGGTTTAACCTCTATAACCTCTAAGAGATTTGGAAAATCCATACATAAACAACTTAGACCATAAACTCTTAAATACATTTACTATTCTCACTCCTTGGTATGCGAATAAGATTTCTTAAAAACATGGATGATAGAGATCTTGAGGTGGTTAGGGATTTGCTCTTTTACGAAAATGAGATTGGAGGAAAGAATTACTACTCAAAACTTAGCGATAATGGCGTGGCTTGGAGATTGAAAGATTTACCCATAAAGATACCTCCTCCTATTTATAAAAAACTCTTGGAACGGAAGATAATTGTTAAAATAAAAGAGGATTTATATCACATCAATCCTGAGCATAAAAAAGATATTGAAACGGAGTTAAAATTCATAAAAGGAGATATGGCGCATGGAATTGACTTTGAAAAGGCTCTCAGATACACAATACGCTCTGGAAACGATGCGCGAGCTATTTTGAACATTTTAAAGTTTCAGAAGCGTTGGGATTCCATGTATGATGATTTGGGTTGGTCTCTTTCCCGTGCTAGAGAGATTATAATTAACTCAGGGTCCGACCTTACTCTGTTGAACAGGCTGAGAGATTCGGGACTCATAAGAGAGCTATCTGATGGTGAGTATCAGTTAGTGAAATTCTCAGAAGAGTATCTTGAGCCTTATCTTGAAAGTATGTTTTCCACCGAAGACGCTGTATTTGAGTATATGGAAGTTGTACGCCGTATGAAAAGGGAGTACGAGAATTTTATAAGTACAATGGACGAAGAGAGATTGGATGAAATAAAAACCATGATAAGAGATGTGTGGGACATTGAAAATTACACAAAGCATATCAATGAGAGTTTATATTTGGATTTGCTTCTACCTATAATTCAGCAGTATGGGATGGCGGATGTATCAATATATTCTTCTGAGGGACGAAAAATCACCCAAACTGGTTTTTCTTTGGCTTACTTTGGAGAGCCGGGCACTGGCAAAACATTTGCAACCGATGATTTCATTAGGGGCAATGAGAGGGAGGGAATTCCTGCGCATGGTATAATCGGTAGAGTTAGATATGCGGAGGGTATGACTCCAAAGAAATTTATATCTATTCTTGAAGCCTACCAAAACTATCCGGTGGATTGGGTTATTCCTGAATTTAATGATTTTTTTAGATATCGGGGCATGGTGGAAAAGTTCAAACTTGTGATGGAGCACCGTGAAGTTAGTGATGAAACAAAAAAAGAGGTTATTAGACCTTACAAGGTTAGTAGTTTTTTCATTGTGAATTATAACACCAAATTCAGCGGTACCAAATGGGATGTAACCATCGGAGATCCCAACTTTGAGGCTATTGAAGATAGAATGATATGCAGAGTTTTTATGAACGACGAAATGCGAGAGAGAGAAATATACAGAAACATGGTTAGAAGAGTTAGTGGTGATATTGATTGGTACCTTAGTGATGCTCTCCGTATGCACCTTACCTACTCATATAATTTCTATTCTAACAATAAATTTAGATTGATTTTGAAAATTTCAGATTTCGTAGATTTTGGCAACAAAATTAGAGAAATGAAAAAGAAAAAATCGGTGAATATATCAAACAGAATTATCATAAAAGGTGTGCAAATAGCGGGTAGTGCAGCTTTGGTTAGAGGAGCATTCGCCAATGAGAGTGAGATATACATTTCTGATAGGGAGTTAAGCTTAGCACTGAAATTCATAGAGGAGGAGATAAACACACGGGCGGGAAGAATTAAATAATGATGGTAACGTATAAATAGTTGAATTCCTATATCTTGACAAATTGGTGGCTCGTATGGAGGTGTACAAATGAAAAGAATAAAAATATGGGTATTTGCTCTATTGATGATTTTACTATTTAGCGGAGCAGGAACGATGCTAATGAATGTGGAACCTGCAAAAAATTATAACATGAATTTCAAGTCTTCGGATGTTGAGCATATTAGAGGAGTATTTAGAATTGATCAGAATACAACAGATCCATTGACAGGAGAGAAGGGAAAATACGGATTTGATAGCAAAGTAATTGTTGACTCAACGGGAAAATTGATAGTGGAAAATGCCACATTGTACTTTTTGGCAGATGTTGCGCATCCTCGTGAGCTGATTGTTTATGGATCCCTTATACTGAAAAATGCAGTTGTTACTGTCAGCACAAATCAGATTATGCCCGTGGATTGGCTGGACATTAACATTAATGGAACAGAAAATTCAAATGCAAAGGTAGTAATTGAGAACTCTAAGATTCTGTATAACGGCTGGTTTAAAGTTGAAAACAAAAAAGTGGGAATGTTCATAAACAACACTCAGTTCTCTTCCATAAACAAAACAACTTACGGCCCCACTCCTTTGTTTGAAAATTCAACTCTAAGATTCTATAATGTAAGCTTTGATCGGCTTTTCTCTGCGGATTCTTCTGGAAATGTTCATATTGGAAACCTTACAGCAAATCGTGCATTCCCCAATCCAGTTGCTACCGTTAACGAAGATGACAAATACATAACAAATTATACATCTCATAAAACAGTTGGTTATGAAAGATACTGGGACGAGGTGCCTGTAAAGGAGATGGATGTTATTTACAATTATTCAACTACATCTGACTACAGCAATGACTCGTATTTAGTAATTGAATATAGGAATGCAACCATTGCTGAGATCCCCTTATTGGAGACTACGAAGGCAAATACATATAATAAATCAATTGCCAACTTTGCCATTTATGATCTAAGTGCACAAGATGTCAACGAATCAATTAAAAATAGAGAAATGAAAATTTATATAACAGGAGCCCACACAGGGCAGATCACTCTAAATAGTCTTTCTTTAGAATTTTACATAGAAAGAAACATAATAAAATATGGTGTGAAAAGATTTGATTTTAACATGGTGAATTCTACGATTTATGCAAAAGATCTCTACGTGGGTGCGGATTTTGAATTGAATTATGGAACTACGCATAATCGCATATCTCTTTATGAAAACAGTGCTCTTTATGTTCTTAATCTCACGGTGGAGAACACACTTAACAAATTGGACTCCTGCATATATGCAAATGACAGCGGCTCTCAAGCTTACATATTCAGGTACGCAAGGATAAATGTGAGCTTTGACAAAAGAGTACCAATTGCTGGTGTATATGTGAATGCCACATCTTATTTAATTGATGAGAATCTTAGAAATAAGGTCACAAGCATAACGAAATCCTTTGTTGAGAACATGAGCTATGGTAATATATCTGGAAAAACCATCTGGGCTATTACAAATAGTAACGGCTATGCATATTTACCACTTCTATCTGATATATTCAACAAAAGTGAGTGGCCAAATACAAGGTTTGTGGGTATATACAACATGTGGGTAAATAAAAGCGGTAATAACTACTACTCTGCTCAGATCGCCGTAAATCATTTTCCAAATCAGAGTCCCAGCAACAATACACTCAGATACAATGCTGTTTTGAATAAGTATAAAAATGTTGATGTGGATGTTGGGTTAAATATGATATCCACACCGCCGTATGTGGTTGGGAAATCGTTAGATATAAACGCGACAATTTATAATAATGGAACTGACGATGCTAATAACACACATGTTTATGTTTATGTAAACAATGCACCTATACTTTCACTTGAAACAACTGTGAATTTGAAGAAGAACTCAAGCAAATCTTTATTATTTAGGATTCCTGGCAAGACATTTTCCGCGAACGGGACATATAATATAACGGTGAAGGTTCAGCAGATGTGGGATACAAACCCAGCGAATAATCAGAGCACAATATCAGTGAATGTAATTGATATGGGCGTAAGCACATGGGCCATTGATAAGTTAATAAGGCATGAAAATGCGAATATATCTTTCAATTTGAGTTCATCAGAGAATATTCCCCATGCTACAATCAAACTTTTGGTAGATTCCATGGAGATTAACAGCTGGAGCGGAGTGCATGCGGGAAGTGTAAATTATAGGTATGTGTGGATGGTTAACACTACCGCGGGAATACACAATATTACGGTAATGGTGGAGAACACCACAATTGCCCAGCGTTCAGTTGTTGTGTACAATAATGTGGAAGTTCTTCCTACTTCTATAAGTTTCAGTCCCAACGGGCCATACTCTTTAGGCGAGTCTATCAATGTTACCGTCTATGTAAAAAATAAAGGCTTAGATAATTCAGGAGAGGTGTATGTGACGGTTTATATTGGCAGTGCAAACGCGGGTACAACCACAATAAGCAACATAGGTGGTGGTAGTAGTGCAAATGTTCAGATTTCAATACCGGGAACTATGCTGAATACTCCGGGGTCTATTAGCGTGTCTGCCACCATATCAAATTCCAACGATTTGAATATCAGCGACAACAGTATATCAAGAAATATAGTTGTAGGAGGTCTAAGCATTGATCACTGGGAAATACCAAAGTTAATTCGTGGGCATTCTGCGAACATAAACATATATTTAAAATCAGATTATACTATTCACTCTGCAAATATTTATTTAAAGATGGACGGAAATAATTTGAATGTATGGTCTGATTATAAACTCTCTGGAGTTGTACCCTTAAATTACACATGGAACATACCAAGCTCGGTGAGTGCAGGAGAACATACATTATCTCTTTATGTAAACAGCACGCTCGTAGGCTCTACCAAAATAACAATTCTTAAGGATATTGATATGGCCGTTAAATCACTCACAGTGGCACCATCTACGATATACATTGGTGTGAACACAACAGTTAATGTTGTAGTGACAAATCTCGGAAGTGACAGCGCATCTGCCAAAGTTTCTTTGATTGTTTACGATCCTGATGGAAACGTTGTAAAAGAAATAAACAAAACATATAAAGGTACAAATGATGCAAACTACTCTCTTTCATTGCTACCATCTATGGAAGGTGAGTACAGAGTTGAAGTTTCAATATTGGATTCTGAAGATGCTAATGATACTAACAACAATGCGGCAATTACCTTTGTGGTGCAGCCTATACCCATTTCAGTGGAACCAGATAAGAATTACGTGTTTGTCAACGGTACCGAGGCGGACATCGCAGTCAGAATAACTACACAGGTGGGTCTGATAATGAATGTTACTATGTTCATAAAATCTTTGAATATTACTCTATCTCCAGTATCTCCAACCAATCCTATTACTCTAAGCGATAATGGTGCAGTAGTGGTTCTATTCAAGATCACTCCAGCGCAGTATCAGATTCTTCTAAAGGACACAACTTCCTGCGATGTGGGATACAGCATAATCATAGATTCAAACATAAAAGGTGTTGATTTCAAATATGTGAAGATGTTTTCATTTACCCTATACGAAAAACCAGATTTTCAGGTTGTCTCCGGGTCAGTAATGGTTATGTTCAACAACAAGATAGTTGGTAGTAGTGGTGTGGCAGAGGGAGTTACCGTGGATGTAAAGTTCACCGCCAGAAATGTCGGCGGAGTGGCTGGAAATGTGAGTTATATTGTGAAGGATGGAAGTAATGTTGTGGCAAATGGAATGATAACTATGCTTGGTGCCGGAACCAGTGAAGATGTAGTTTGCAACTACACAATAAGCGGAATTGGAACACACACAATAAGTGTTACTTTAAATCCAAATAAAACAGTGGATGAGAAAAAATATACTGATGATTATGGTGAAACTACAATAAACGTGATTCCTCCCGCTATGGAGATCACATACTCTGTTGTTTCTTCAGAGCATGACGATAAAATATACGAGGGAGACCATGTGGCTGTGATCGTGCGGGTGATAAATCTTAACGCAACACAGTCCAGAGGACAAAATGTTTACCTGAGTGGAGTGGAGGTCACAGTGAAGTTTGGTGCTCTTGGAACGTATCATGCGAAAACAAACAATGTGGGTGTAGCAAGGATTGAATTTGTGGCAAGGCACAGTGGCAAATATACTCCTACAATTACTGCCAGTTATCACGGTAAAACACAATCAATAAGTGGAGGTGGATACACTATAATGGAAAGGCCTTTAGTTGAGAGAATACCATGGTTATGGGTTATAATAGGAGCCATTGCAATAGGTGTAGCGGTGTTCTTCCTCTACGGCTACATGAGCTTCAAGAAAGAGGCTAGTGAATACATGATTTGTGGTAATTGCGGACATCTCATTCCAGCGGATTCTGAGAAGTGCCCGTACTGCGGTGCAGTATTTGAGAAGGACAAAGTGCAGTGTCCAGACTGCGGATCTTGGATTGATGCGGACTCTAAATTCTGCCCAGTTTGCGGCAGTGTATTTATGAACAAAGACGAACCTGACTATGATAAGCAAATATCAATGAAGGAGAGATATGAGCAGTACCTTTCAAAGTACAAGGAAGAAGCTAGGAAGTACATTGGTGACAACTACACTCAAGAAGAGTTCTACAAATGGTGGAAGACACATCCTGAGTTCATATCGTTCCAAGAGTGGATGAAGAGACAGGAAGAAGAGATTGAAGGAGAAACAGTTAAATGCGATGTTTGCGGAGCTCTCAACCCACGGGGTGCTAAAATATGTCGTGTGTGTGGCTCACCATTACCCGGTGCAGAGGAGAAGAAAGTAGAGAAAGCACATACTGCCGAGCGTACGATTGCATCTGAGGAGAGTGGAGAAGAGGATATGATGATGAAGATGTATCGTGAGGAGTATGAGAGAATACAGCATCCGGGTGTGGTGTCCTTTGAAGAGTGGGTGAGAAGAAAGCGTGCGGAGGAAGAGAAGAAGAAAGCACCTGCGCAAGAGCCAGCAAAGAAGCCAGAAGTACCAAAGGAAAAGCCAAAGAGAGAGAAAGCAAAATCGGAGACAGCTCCAGAGAAAAAAGTTGAAGAGAAAGTGAAAGAAGGCTATATAAAGTGCGAAGTTTGCGGTGCACTGAACAAACCAGATGCAAAAGTCTGCGCAGTGTGCGGCTCACCGCTTACAGCAGCAAAGCAAGAGAAGAAGGAAGAAAAAGAGAAAAAATCCGCACCTGCAAAGCCTGTTGTGAAAAAGAAGGTGATAAAGAAAGTGATATCAGTAAAGGACAAAGAATAAAAACTCTTTTTTTTATTCATTTAAAACTTCGTTCACTCTTTTCATCACTTCTTCTGGATTTTTGTAGTATGCGGAAACCACTCTTGCCACATCCTTATAATATCTGACTCCCACTTTTTCCATGTATTTTAGGATTTTCTCACGTCTTTTCACTTCAAGTTCCATTCTTCTCTGGCTCCATCCTTTAATTGTGGCGATTTTTTCATACACATAGCTATGACCGCTAAAATTAAAGCTGTCATCAGCGGGGTTCCATGTATATGCGTTGTTGGTTATTATCTCATTTGTTTCAGGATCTAATCCAACGATTTCTGTAATAGCCTTGGTTCTTCTTGTCATTGACGCACCCACTTTCACCTGTCCTTGTAGCAGCACCACATTTAGTGCAGGTATCAATGCTCTTGGCAAATTAATGGGCGCATTTTCAAATCTGTGAACCATTGCTTTAACATCATCCGCATGAAATGTTGTATAGCAGGTTTTACCCGTAGCCATCGCTTGAAATACAGTATATGCTTCGGCACCTCGCACCTCTCCCACCATTATATAGTTTGGTCTCTGTCTCAGAGCGGCTTTTAAAAGGTCAAACATATCAATCTCACCGGGCTTTTTGCCTGTGACAGGATTTGGCTCACCAACGCCCTCTCTGACCAAAGAAGGTATCCAGTTCTCATGGGGCAGATTAAGCTCTCTTGTATCCTCTATGCTCACAATTTTCATATTTGGTGGTATGAACAATAAAATTGCATTTAAGGTGGTTGTCTTACCACTTGCAGTACCACCGCAAACTACCATACTCATGCCGTTTTCTACCATTAACCACAGATATGCCATCATCTCGCGACTCATTGTTTTGAATCTTATCAGATCAATAGGTGTGAAAGGATTTGGCTTGAATCTTCGTATGGTGAATGAGGACCCTCGCTTAGTTACATATTTTCCCAATGTAGCTTGCAACCTTGAACCATCAGGCAGTGTTGCATCTACCATCGGATTGGAAATGGAAATATGCTTACCTGACTTCTGAACAATCCATGTTACATAATGGTCAAGTTGCTCATCTTTTTCAAATTTCAGTGTGGATTTAATAGATCCGTACATTCTGTGATAAATGTAGATGGGAATATTAGTTCCATCACATGATATATCTTCCACTTCTGAATCAATCATCGGCACCTGAACTATTCCGTATCCTAAAAAATCGCGATACAGGTAATATCTGATTCTCTCAAGAACCACATCATCCAACACTATTTCAAGCTCATCCAGTGCTTTATCAATCATATCATATAGATACTCTTTTCTTTCATCCAGTGTTTCAAATTCTTTGATTTCAAACATATCTCTTAATTTGTCTTTAAGCCTCTCAACAATTTTTTTATCGTCCTCTGAGAGAGGTGGTTCTATAATTTCATAAATGTATTCGCTGTTTAGGTTGTCATAAAGTATTCGCACATAAGAATATGGCTCCTCTACTGGATTGATTTCAATTTCTTTCAAATACGGCTGCTTTATTTCAGGAATGGGTGTTACATTTCCTGTGACATGCCTCCTCTTACTTGGAGGTTTAACTTTTAGATTTTTAGCACCCACCACAGGCTTAAGAATATTGTAGAGTTTCATTTTTGAGTCTATTTTTGTTCCACCCATTTAATCACCTCATACTGCTCCTGCCAATCTCAATATGAGATATCCTGAAAAGAGCAAAGCGAATCCAAATAGCATACCTCCCTTTACTCTGCCATCTCTCAGAATGCCCATCATTATTCCATCTCCCACACCATGCATCAATGTTGCAAGCACGAACATGAATCTTATTGTAGGAATGCTCTGATATGATATTTTCACGGGAACATTTGTAATTGCAGCATGCGCAAGACTTGCTTCAACAGCCTTTCCTGCCTTTGCCATCTGCGGCAAGAAGGAGACATTTAAAATTATTATTGTGGCCAGAAACACGAAGAAGGCCGTCACTAAAACGAAACCATAAGTGGACATCTCTATTGCTCTTTCTTTTTCCATTAATTGCGTCTCCCTTGCTGAGTGGGCCACCATTCCAAGAACATCCGCAACATTGCCTCCCGCCTGATTTGCTTTTATTATTATTGCAACCATTCTATTTACTAATGGTGTACTTACTCTATGCGTAAAATCTTCAAGAGCTTCATTTACTGGCACACCCCATTGGATTTTAGCAGCCATTCTTTTAATCTCTGGAGTTAGTGCTCCGTATCTTCCAGAAGATGCCACTACGATTGCCTCAGCAAGAGTCATACCAAATCTTCCCGCTTCTGCTAAGTCTCTTAAAAAATCTGGAAGCCTTGCCTCTATTTTCTTTATTTTTCTATTGTAATTGAAATCGTAGAATCCAGGTATGGCAAGAGCTATGGATAACCCTACTACAATCATATCCAGATAAGTTATAAAGCCCATAGTCATGTGGAGCATGTACATGCCAATACCAAGAGCCATAATTGCTCCGCCTACGCCGAATGAAATGTATGTTATCATCTCTCCTTTTTTATCTTTCTCCTCAGGCATTTAACCTACCTCCTTGCTTGTGCTGTAGATGAAGTAGCTAAACACAAATATAATCATAGGAATCATTACCACCACTGTTATTTCAAGAACCATTACGACCATTCCACTACTTGATGCATTAATGAGTGCCATGATGGCAAGAATAACCACCAAGAACAAAGGAAATGCCACACCAACAGTTACATATATCTCTGCAAACAGACCCATGTTCTCCATTTTCTTTCTTAGATTTAGTTTTTCTTCCTTTTCAAATTCATCAGATTTGGTGAGGAAAAATGGCTTCAATCTTCCACCTGAGGTGGCCGTTGTAATCACACCCTGCAAGAACTCCTGCCATTTAGTAGAAGGACTCCTCTTTGAGGCCTCTGCAATAGCCGTTAAAATATCCTTTCCCAAAAGCTCGGTATCTCTTGTGATCCATTCTGCCTCTTTTGCTATTTCTCCGTACTCCTCTCTAGTTGCAAGTTCTTTGAATATGGTAGCAATGGTTACATCTGCTGATGATAACGCGGCTATAAAATTCATCGCAGCAGCCAAGTGTGAGTCTATGTCCTTTGCCCTCTTTTTTGCCTTTGAAGACGGTGAAGATGGTAGCATCATGTATATTGCCATTGGCGGGAGAACAGCCACAGCAACGCCCATCAGAATAAGCATTATTTGTGTCATTCCACTTGTTGCCATCAGAGCTATGGCACTCAAAGCAATTGCCCCAACAACACCCCCAATTGCAGAAAGTAAAACTGTGAAGTATATGTATGCAAGATACTCTTGTGGTCTCACTAATATATGCGCTCTTATCAAATCGTTTTCAAGCTTAGAGTATTTCTTATCTTTTATGTTTTTTTCTGCTTTAGCCCCCATCACTTTCCAAGCAAGTTTATAGTAAGGGGAGAGGGTGATATACGATGGGAGAGACCCTTTCGGCAGTTTAATTTTATACTTCATACCTACCTCTTTCTGGGGCTGGTATTTGGCAAACAATCTTGCAAATAGACTCACTCTTTCACCCCCTCATTGAGGTTCTTTCTCACATTTTCAGCGGTTCCCAATGGATCCTTATAGTATTCTGAAATAGTTTTCCAAATATCTCTGTAGTCAATCACTCTATTTTTTACCCAGTACCTAACTATATCCGCTCGCCTGTCGAATTCCTCCATCATCTCATCATGAGTTAGATTTTTCATGGTCATTATCTTGTCAAATAGATAGCTGTGCCCTTTGTATCTATGCTTATCTCCATCCGCATCCCACTCAAAAACTACGTTTGTTATCAACTCGTCTGTCTCAGGTTCAAAACCCACAATTTCCACAATTTGTGTGATTCTTCTGACCATCTCGTCTTTGACTCTTACAGCTTTTTGAATAATCACATCGTTGAGGGCAGTCATAAGGATACGTGGGCAGTTAATTGGAGGATTTTCCAATCTGTGTATCATAGAAACTATTGAGTCTGCGTGCATAGTTGAGTATGTAGTGTGGCCCGTTGCCATGGCTTGAAACATTGTGTAGGTCTCCTTTCCTCGCACTTCTCCTACAATTATGTAGTTGGGCCTTTGCCTCAGAGCAGCTCTAACCAAATCGTACATGTCAATCTCGCCGGCAGCCTTTCCAGTAAGCCCCTTTTCTCCAGAGCCGCTTCTTGTGGCACCCGGAATCCAGTTCTGATGAGGCAAATTAATTTCTCTTGTGTCCTCCATGCTAACTATCTTTGCACCCGGAGGAATGAACATGGAGTATGCATTAAGAGTTGAGGTCTTTCCGCTTGCTGGACCACCAATAACGATTGCGCTCTCTCCCTGCTCCACCATAAGCCAGAGATAAGCAACCATCTCTGGAGAGGCAGTTCCGTACAAAACAAGCTCTGTGGGAGTGAATGGTCTCTCTTTAAATCGCCTTATTGTGAAGGTAGCACCTCTAGTCGTCACTTCTCTGCCGTAAGTAGCTTGAACTCTGTGTCCTTCATGGGTCGTTGCGTCCAGTATTGGATCCGCTACCGATATTTGCCTTCCACATTTCTGAGAAACATACACAACAAAAGAGTTGAGCTCATCGTCGTCATCGTACACAATTGAGGTTTTTATTGATTGGTACTTTTTGTGATATATGTATATCGGAATGCCAACTCCATCGCACGATATATCCTCTACGTATTCATCTCTGAGCAAACCATCAATTTTCTGATACCCCACATAATCCCTTATGATGTAGTACATAATCTTTTGCTTTGATATCCTATCCATGTGAAAATCCCTTGATCTCAAAAAACTATCAACCGATTCTACAAGATACTGCTCTTTATCTCTATTGCTCATAACCTTCCAAGAGTATGTGAGTGTTCTTTCTAACATATCTTTTATCAGTTCAATTAATTTCTCCTCTTCTTCGGATAGAGGTGGCTCTATTAGCTGATATATCCACTCATATTCCTCGCGGTTGTATATGATTCTTGCATACACATACGGGGGATATATTGGATAAACTTCAACAGATTCGTGATTCGGATTTTGAAGAGGCGGGATCGGAGTGATATCACTGCTTTTTTGAGCCATGTATTTTGGAATCTTAATTTTCATTTTCTCTTTAACCATATTTTGGAAAAGAGTCGTATTGAATTTTTTTATGGGTGTTACCTTTGCCATGCTAAATCACCTCTAACTCTCTATACCTATGATAATATAAGCAGTGTTTATATTAACTTCCTCTACTGACGATATCGATATGGTATTTCCAGAGATAGTATAGTCAATACCTGTGTTGTTCAGCTCGCCGGTTATGTAATTGATCCAATAGTTTGTAAAATCAAATGAAAATCCAGATGAGAAATGATAGTAATCTTTCAGAGATATCTTGAAATCACTACCAACTTTGAATGATTCTGTGTAAACTCCCTGAAGTGAGATGGCGATACTTCTTGTGGAAGTTCCCGTGATGCTTGATGGAGTTCCAAATATATTCTGCAAGTTCACACTCACGCGAAGTCCTTTACGTTGAACCCAAGTGGGTGGTGGAGTTCCCTCCAAAGTCCCATTGTGATGATGAGCACTTGAATCTACCGCTGTTGAGCCAGTACCCTTATCAAAATGGTACCACGCTACTGTACCACCCATAAACGGATAGTGTGCTCCTGCTAGATAATCGGCTTCAACCTCTTCTGGTGTTAGTGCCCTGTCAAGTACCCTAAATTCGTCAATGAAGCCATCAAATGAGTAATATGAATCGTCTCCATACCCATAACCAATCAAAAGATTATAATCATTTTGTGAAATGGATCCATGTCTTGATTTTTCACCTTTTATGACCCCATTTATTATAATATATTCTTTCCCCGCATTTTGGTCATAGACATAGGCAATGTGTGTCCATTTGTTTTTAGGTATATCTCCAGATTCGTTTGACCAAAAGTTTCCATTTCCATTTTGCACCAGTACACGTCCCGTTTTATAAATCATAAATCTTCCTATGCCACTAACTCCTTTGAAGTACACTCCTGCATATCCATTATTAGTTTTACCGGTCCAATAAATCCAGGCTTCAACGGTCAACCCAGCCCAATCATGGTATGAAATATCTCCACAATTTACATAGTTATGTTGGTTAAATTTCAAAGCGTACCCCTCATCAATGCTCTCAAACTTTATGTTTGG
Organism: uncultured Thermoplasmata archaeon; assembly: GCA_964425415.1. GTDB lineage: Archaea > Thermoplasmatota > Thermoplasmata > Thermoplasmatales > Aciduliprofundaceae > JAADDK01. Next base: position 19,713 of record CAYRMJ010000013.1, read on the forward strand.
ATTTATTGCAAAAACTGCATTTTTGACTTGATAATTATACCTCATTATTGCTCCATTAGCATATTCAAAAACCTCTGGAACATAGTATTTGTTTGGAGCTATAAACTGTACGCTACCAGAGCCGTTTCTAACAACATCATTCCCATATTTGTCTGTGAAATTTAAGCTCATTGAATAACCGGAGGTTCCTGCCGTTTTAGGATATAATGATAGTTGCCCATAGGTGGGTGATGCAAAGAATGGGATTCCATCAGCTCCCATTTTAATTGGAACGTAAGCAGTGTAATTGGTATCTTTTGTAAGAGTTAGAATATCAATCATGCTTCTTAGCGTTGAAAACTGAGAAAGCACCTGCCTATCATGTTCAGCTTCGTTTTCTTTCATGGTTACAGGAACCACTTGGGTCATGAACATGCCCAGTAAAGCAGTAAATATCATCAATGCAAAAATCGTACCTACCGTTGAGGCTATACCTTCTTCTTTCTCGTAAATCTTTTTCATGCTCCTGCCACCTTTTAACTATACTGTGGAAATCATATTTAAACTTTATCCCAGTAAAATTCGGTATTTTTATAGTCATGCCAAATTTCTAAAGCAATATTTATATAAAAATAATGCTCATTAAAATAATGAGCATTACAAAACCATTTAAACGGAGCAGCCCTAGAGTAAAGTAAAAGGCGTATATATCAACATTATTACAACTTAAAATCTATTATAGTTTATCTTGTATCATAATTTTTTAGGTATATATTCAAATTAAATTGTGAATAAAGTATGAGAAGAAAAGTAAAGTACCAGAAATGAGATTAGGGAAGTGATGAACATTGACGATATGTTTGACGAGTATCGCACAATGGTAAACACTCTTCAAAAATTAGGATTGAATCTTTATGAATCACGTGCATTCATAGCTCTTGTTGCACTTGGAGTTGGCTCTGCGGACGTTATAGCAAAAAATGCCATGATTCCTAGAACTTCCGCGTACAAAGTATTGGAATCCCTAGTTGAAAAAGGCTTCGCTGTGGAGTTAGAAGGGCGGCCTAAGCAGTTCAAGCCCTCGGATCTAAAAGAACTCAAAGAGACACTAATATCTGAAATTTCTGAGCTATTTGACAAACTTGAATTTGTGCAGGAATTTTTGATGGAAAAGGGAGAGCCACAGCTTGTTTATACTATATATGGGCGAGAGAGAGTGCTGAAAAAGATAGGAGAAATTATTGACCTTACTGAGAAAGAGCTCATAATTTCCACACCCATATTCTCTGAAATACGGAAAAATCTAATTAAACACCTTGAAAAGGCTTTGAATCGTGGAGCGCATATTGTAGTTATAACTTCAAAAAGCCAAAAAGTGCCCGAGGGAATAGAGGTATACAGAAGAGAGGGGCTAATAGCTACTGATATCGTAAGCGATAATCACAGAGCACTTTTGGCATCTCCAGAACTCAACGCCTGTGGCTACACAGACAATCCCGCGCTGGCACAGCATCTAACTCATTTCATAAATATAATGATTGAAAAATAGATCACTTGACAAGCTCTGCACCTTTTGTGATAACTATCCTGCAAGGTACGGGTATTTTGTAAGATGCTTCTCTAAGCGCATTTTTGGCTCTCTCTACATTTTGAGGATTCACCCTTGCGGACATGACAATCTGTCCGCGCCGCACACGGGCAGCAGTTCCCACAGGCTTTCCAAATGCTTTGCTCATACCGGATGATATTCTATCCGCTCCCGCACCAGTTGCCATTTTGTGCTCTCTTATGACATGGTGCGGAAACACACGAATCCACAGGAAATAGTTGGCTGAACCTACTTTGTTAAGATGTTTGTTAGCTATAATTCTTGCAGATTCAAGGGCATTATGGCGAATCTGGCAATCTTCATCAACCATTAAACTTATCTCAACTGGGAAATCTTCCTTTGCTTTTATATTACCCATCTCAAAGTGAACTATCTTCGGATTAGGTACACCACCCATATATTCTCTCCTAGTGTATGCTGGCCCATCAATGTTGCGATACATCCTTCCCGGCTTACGCACCATTTTAATCTCACCAAAGTGGAGATTGGGATTTGGTATTTATATTTTTGCAGAGTTTTTCAGTTTATGATGGAATTAAAATAGCTATGATAAAGAAAATATAATCTAAACAGCGGACAGAGATTGAAAAGATAAAAAAATATGAAATTGCTATTACTCTTCTCTCTCTATTGTTTCCTCATCAAAGTACTCATCTTCGTATGGTTTTTCTTCCTCTGGATTTTCAAAGCTGGAGTCCATTACTGGCACATCCGCAGGGATCTGAGGTGGTGGCATGTAGTACTCTTCCTCCTCTTCTTCGCTTTCCTCCGGCTCCTCTTTCTTTTTCTTCTTTTTAGGTGCCTTCTTTTTCTTTGGTTTATTTTTGCGTATCTTTGTCATCCGAGAGAGGAGGCTCTCTGCCACTAGTTCCTCACCAAGTTGCTCTTTAAGCTTTCTGCGTCTTATGGCATCGTATATAAGTAGGACTATAAATCCAAATATAATGGCGAGAATCACCCAAATCCACCACATGGCTTGCCACCATGGAATCACCGATATAGTGTCCTCCTCTTTGTACACATTTCCGGCATAATCCTGAACAAAAATTGTAATCGTTGTGGTTGGTGGCACCACTGCACCGCCCATCACCTGAAATACCCAGTGGTCTCCTGCCTTTACTCCTTCCACTACCACTCTTTCGTCCTTGTAGTAGTACACAGCCCAAACCCTTTTAACACCCACATTGTCTGTTGCATACACAGAGAAGGATACATTATCTCCTTCAACAGCGCTCATTTTATAGCTTACATAGGATATTACAGGAAGAGAAGTATCCACTGTAAAGTTGCTCTCAAAATCTTTCATAACGTTTCCGGCTATGTCTGTGGCGTTGTATATCCAAAGAGTATATATCCCTGTTTTCCAGCTCTGGGTGTTGAAGCTTATCATATATGTAGTGCGATTTACATGATAAACATTTGCAACGTACACCACATGCTTTCCATCCTTAATCATGGCATTTATTCCAGACACGTTCTCCGAGAATGTTATTGTGATATTTACGGGCATGAAAGCAGGATATGGTGGCAATGCGCTGTACTTTATGTTCTCAATGTACGGCTTTTGTGTATCTACTGTTAAATTAGTGGTGAAAGGAACCATGAGATTTAAAGACGTATCCCGAGCCCCATTTATATCTAATTTTAGCTTACCATTTGGGCCCTGTGGATCCACATTGAACTCTCCCTGCCACACAGTACCATTAATCCAACCTCCACGTATTGGATATTCATAACCATACACTCCATAAGTAACATTTGGAAGGTATGTTGTGTTCATTGATTCGTTGAAATACACAGTTACGGAGTGCTTTCCCGGTCCGAACGGGTGGTTGGTATCATAAATTACCTTTGTTACATGGGGTGGGGCCAAATCCTTTGGCATAACGAAAGTTGAGTTTGTTGTTATTGGCTGCGGAAAGAAGACTTCATCATTATGCTGCTGATCCCAGCTTCTAGGTTGCATATCAAAATCAAGTACCTGAATACTAAAATTTTGATATATATGTGCATTTGATTTTAATTTTAGTGCTATATAATATGTTTGAGATTCTCCTACTCTTATCCCATAGTTAAATGATCCTAAAACTACTTTTTTATTAGGGCCAAATGGACCACTATCTAATGGGTTCATGTGTTCGGTATAAAGAATTACTTTTTCCACATCCGTTGGATCAAGAGTTCCATCAATTCCAATAATCATATCCATTGGTTTCATGTACTCGCTTGTTACACCCATCCCATAAAGAGTGAGTTTAAGCATAAGTGATGAATTTCCCTGCGTAATATATTTGGGAGATATATCCTGAGCTGTGACCCTAAGTATGTTCACATTTTCACTTCCGGGAGTTATTGAATCAACAAAAGTTGTTCCTGATGCGGACCTCCTATTTCTTGTTATATACCAATTTTGGGCAGAATTGGTATCATCACCGTTTGGGATTAACGATGCGCTTTCATTTGGTCCCGGAGCAGGTATGTATCCAAATGTGCCCCTTCCATCCAAAGTGAACTTGAGCCCGCTGTCAATTGGTGGCTGATCTATATCCATATTTTTGCCACCATTGTAATATGCAACATAATCTATGTAGTCGCAGTCCTTTGAACCTATGGTTCCGTTGTAAAGCAAAAGGTCATCTCCATCGTCGTTAAGAATATCTTCATCGTTTTTCTTTCCAAACTGTGCGTATAAAGTAATAGTATGGTTGTGAAACGATGTTTGATTATGGCCTTTTCCCATATGGACCAAAATGTAGTAGTGAGCAGGTAAATGTGTCACATTTGCAGCACTTATGTTGACCACATGCCCATCTTGATCGCTTAGCTTCAAAGCGGTGAAATTCACAGTATATGGCTCAGGATTATATATCTCAACCCACTCTTTATCTGCGGTCCCATACGAGTAAAATTCGTTTATTACCAGATGAATTTGCTTTTTCTTTGCTTTATATGCACTATTGTAGGCTGCTGCTTGGGTATTCATTGTTAGCGCTAACAGCCCAGACAACAATAATATCAGAATTATAATCACTGGAACAATCCTGTGGCTTAGATATTTTGCTGACTTCATGGGGAAAATTAAATCGTGTTGCTGTATATATTGTTTTCGGTGGGATGTGCTCTGTGTAGAGTACGGTTATTTTTTCGCCTATAAAAATGCATTGGTACCCATCCA
>CAYRMJ010000014.1:0-21399 GCA_964425415.1 uncultured Thermoplasmata archaeon
TTTATGCGACAAAGCACTCTTTTAGAAAGGATTATAAGTGCCCAGAGAATACGAGGCCCGTGTATATCTACTATCCCGGCTCAAAATTCCCATCGCTATCCGTGACTGGCCAGCACTGCGCCCTCAGATGCAAACACTGCAACGCCCACTATCTCAGGGGCATGATTCCAGTGACCACGCCCGAGAAACTTATTGAATTCGCCAAGAAAAATGAGGGAAAAATCAACGGATTTCTCCTCAGCGGCGGATCCACCCCGGAAGGAAAGGTTCCGTTGCGGAAGTTTGAGTCAGCGGTGCGATGGATCGTTGAGAACACCGAACTGAAGGTTAACATTCACACGGGGATAATTGATGAGGAGGATATGGAATATTTAGAGGTGATGAATCCGCATCATATCTCCTTTGATGTCATCGGCTCCACGGATACAATCAGAGAGGTATTAGGCACGGATAAGAGAAAGGAGGATTACTTTCACGCTCTTGAACTTCTGGATGATTCCTCGCTTGATTATTCTCCGCATGTGATTGCAGGATTGCACTTTGGAAAGGTAGTGGGAGAGTACGAAGCTGTGAATAAAATAAAAAATCTTCGTAGATTCAGCAATCTTGTTCTTATAGTTCTCATACCCACGAAGGGCACACCCATGGAGAATGTGATTCTGGACAGAGAGGCAATATACCAGTTTTTTGACTATACGCTCAGAGAAATCGCTCCGGAGAAGATTGTCCTCGGTTGCATGCGGCCCAGAGATTTTCACGAGATTGAGTTTTTATGCGTGGAAAAAATGTGTCGGGGAATTGTGATACCCTCCCTAAAAACGCTCAGAAAGATGCAATCTCTTGGAATTCAAAGAGTTGCAAAAGAAACCTGCTGCGTCATTTGATAGCGGCGGCAATGCATTCCTGCACTAACCTCGCGCCAAGCACCGCAGTGTTGCCGTTGTCGTACTCTGGATTGATTTCAACTATATCCATTCCGATGAGATTTGGAGCGAGAATATTTATAAGAGCCTTCACATCCCACGGGGTCAGTCCGAAGAATTCCGGAGTTCCTGTTCCCGGCGCGAATGACGGGTCTATGCCGTCAATATCCACGCTCAGATATATCTTAGAAACTCCCAATCTCTTTTTCGCTTCATTAACCGCACTCTCAATCCCCATCTCCCTTATCTCGTAGGAGGTTAGATATCCGTATCCTAATCGCTCCGCATCCTCCTTCTCCTCCAGCGAAATAGAGCGCACTCCCAGAGCGAAAACTCGGCCGTTGAGGATCTCAAAAGCTCTTCGGGCCCACGCTGCGTGGCTCCACTTTGTGCCCATGTACTCCCTGCGAAAATCGGCATGCGCATCCACGAAGATTATACCTGCATCCTCATGAATGGCTTTCGCAACGCCCGCGGTTATTGAATGCTCCCCGCCCAGCATGATGGGAAACTTACCCTCTGAGAAGAACTTGGAAGCGTAGAATTTCACCGCATCTATGACATCTTCCACCTGCACATCCTCATCAAGAGAGATTATATTTCCAAAATCGTGGATTTTAGCGGAGCTCATATCAAAATCGTGCTCAACTAAATAGCTCTCCAGATTGTAAGATGCCTTCCTTATCTCATCCGGCGCAAATTTTGAGCCATGCCGGAACGATGATGTGGAATCGTAAGGCACGCCGAATATGACAAAATCCGAAGAATCGTAATCGCTGTTGGAATCAGAAAAATGGAGAAGCATTTTAGGATACCTTCATGAGCTTTCTCTTGCCCATGGCTTCCCAGTACTGCGCATTTTTGCCGGGTTCAACCTGATCTTTGAGTTCATCTGGAATGTGCAATTCAAATGTCTCGTATGTTTCAGAGTCCATCAGCTGCACTTCATCGCCCATAACTGCGAGAATCTGTGCGTCCCTCTTCTCTATGATAGGCACTTTGACCTTGTGCTTCACCGGATATACCACACTTCTTTTCTGTCCGTCAAACACGCCAATTGCCACTATCCTAGCCTTTGCTTCACCGTGCTTCCCGGGTTTGCTGGTGGTCATCTCCACTATCTTGCACGGCTCGTCATCAATCACCATGTATCCGCCAACCTTGAGATTTCTAACTTCTGTGTCCTTCCACGACATTTTGCACCACTCAAAAGGTTAATGACATCCCATTTATATAGATTTTGCATTGGCTAAAAAAATAAAGGGATTTACTCTAGAACGTATGCCTCTTCGCCAAACTCGTTCTCGTCCAGACCTTTTTCCTCCTCTTCTGGAGGCACGCGCACCGGAGTTATTTTGTCAATGAGCCACAGCGCACCGTAGGTGAATGCAAAGGCGTAGATGATTGTTATTGTCACCGCTGCCAGCTCTGCAAGGAAGAAATGCACGTTGCCATATAGAAGTCCATTTGCACCGCTTGGATTCACTGCGAGGGTGGAGAATATGCCGAGGAGAATTATTCCTGTGAGGCCGCCCATGCCGTGCACGCCCCAAACATCCAGCGCATCGTCCCAACCTTTTTTGTTCTTGAACCACACTGCAGCATAGCCAACCAGCGAAGCGATTATTCCAGTGAGCATTGCAACCTGAACGGTTACGTATCCAGCCATGGGCGTTATGGTGGCAAGCCCGGCAACTGCGCCCGTGAGCATGCCTAAAAACTTCGGCTTTCCTTCAATTATCACCGACAGAATGAGCCACGTTATCGCGGCGAAGGATGCTGCAGTGTCAGTGTTGAGAAATGCAATGGCAGTTATGCTGTTCACCGCAAACTCGCTTCCAGCGTTGAATCCATACCATCCGAACCACAGGAGTCCGGTACCGAGAGCAACGAGGGGTATGCTGTGCGGTCCTTTGTGAATTATCCTTCTCTTTCCAACATAGAATACCGCCGCGAGAGCTGCGAAGCCAGCTGATGCATGAACCACAATACCTCCTGCAAAATCATTTACGCCCCACTGCGCAAACAGGCCACCACCCCACACGAGGTGCACCAGTGGGAAGTACACAAAGATCAACCACAGAGTGAGGAAAAGCATGTACGCTCTGAATCTCACCCTATCCGCGAATGCTCCCGTTATTAATGCGGGAGTTATGATGGCAAACATCATCTGATATGACACAAACACCCACATTGGCACCCCGGGATTAATGGGCGAAGGAGTGTTCATGCCTATATTATTCAGGAACAGATATGAAGGACCTCCAACTATGCCGCCCACATCCGGGCCAAAAGCCATGGTGAACCCGAAAGTGACCCATAAGAGCGTGGTCCAGCCCAAGGATACGAAGCTCTGTGCCATTATCACCAGCACGTTCTTTCTACCCACCAGCCCGCCGTAAAAGAAAGCGAGACCGGGGGTCATCAGCATCACCAAGCTCGTTGCAACGAGCATGAATCCGGTATCTCCTGGATTGAATGCCATATCACATCACCAAGCTGACATGGATGGATAATATATTAAGGTTCCGTATTTTAATTATCTTTTAAATTAATTTCAAAATTTTTAAAAATTCTTATCTTAATTTCATAGCTGATTCTGTGGTTCTATAATGATTACTGTGCTTAAATCCTATTCTACCACCATTATTACTCAGTTTAAGGTTTGAAAATAATTCACGGGTGGGAGTTTTGAAAGAAATAATACGAAAGTTTAAAATAAGAAAAAGCCAATCATTGCTCCATGGAGCGATACATTGAATATATACTGGGACTGGATGTTGCCACAGTCATATCAACATTGCTGATTTTCATATTCGGAAACTTAGAAACAGAATCGGTATTTTTGCTCGCCACTGAGCTTTTGTTCACATTGGCCGTGCTTTCGTTATCCTTCACATTCCTATACTTTGTGCACGTGGGTGAAAACAACTGGTTGCTCATTCCATCATTGGTAATTTTTGCTGCTGGAGCAGTGTTGACATTCATAAGCTGGTTCATAGGGGGTATAGTTGCCCTTGGTGCGCTTCTCATATTGCTTTTAAGCAAGGATCTGGATAGCACAGAAAAAATGGGAATAATCATTGGTTTCATAGGCTTTGGAATTTTGGCAGTTATGCCTCCTTTAAGCGCGTTTATGGGCTGGAGTGTGGGATTGTTGGATTATCTGGTGATATCCTTTGGCATAGTTATCCTTTTTTTGGGCATAATCACAACTCTGAAAGTAAGAAATTCAGTGGAGGTTGCCAGCGTGGGATTCATTCTGCTTTCTCTTTCTTTTATGTTCTTAGCGCCAGCTCACGAGTTGCTAACAGTGCACGCGAATGGAAGCTACGGACTTTACGATAATACCATAATAATTTTGAGTTCCATTGCATTTTTCATATTCTTTGTGAATCTAATTATATATCGCATATCTGAGAGAAAGATATATTCGTACATTGAAAAAGGCTATGCTAGGTTAAAAAAGGGAAAATACGAAGATGCTCTGGCAGCATTCAAGAAAGCATATAAAGCACTGCCAAACGATGAAAGAGTTCTGAATGGACTCGGATTGACACTCATGAAATTGGGGCGCTTTAGAGAGAGTGAGGAGTATCTCAGAAAACTGAACTCACTAACACATGACAAAGTTTACAAAACCAATCTTGGTAATTTGTACTTCAGAAGCGGAAACATAGATAAAGCGATGAAGGTATATGAAGAAGTGCTATCTGAAGACCCAGAGTTCTACAATGCACTAAATAATCTGGCAAGATGCTACATGGAGAAAGGGGAGTATGAGAAAGCAAAGGAGCTTTTGGAAAAGGCCATAGCAATTGATCAGGATAAGAAAGCTGCAAAGGTGAATTACTATTTCTTGCTTACAGCCATGGGTCTTGATGAGGAAGCTGGAAAATACAAAGCACAGTTAGGCGGTATGATAGAATGATGGAGTACTACGAAAAACTGCCATATATCGGGAAGAAGAGGGCTAAGAAGCTAAAAGAGGCGGGGATAGGCATTGAAGAGATTGCTCAGATGGACGAAAACGAACTGAAAAGGTACATTCCCCGCATTTCCAGAGGTAAATTAAAGATAATGATAGCCACTGCTAGAAAGTACGTTGGAGCAATGAATGACATAGCCGATAAGCTCGGACTGGAAAAGGATAAAGCGATTGCACTTGCATTTAATAACTACGATGTGGAAAAAATTGCCAGAGCAAAAAAGGAAGAGATTGCAAAAATTCTGAATGTTGATGAGAATGAAGCTTTTAACATAATATTCAGAGCATCCCTCAGCGTGGGTGTGAGAAAGCCCGAAGTAAAGATTAAGAGGGAAGAGGTAAATCACACAGGAATAGTATCAAAGGAAGGTTTTGTTAATGGATTCGGCGCACCGCCTGAATTTAAAGTTGAAAGGAAAGTAAAGATTTTACCGGTCATTATTGTGATACTTCTACTGGTATCTGGTATAGCTGCGGTGGTGTTTTTATCCACTCCCGAATTCAAAATTGATGGGAATTTTTCAGAGTGGTCTCATGTTCCAAGCTATAAATTAGGTGATTTGACTTATAAATACGAATATCATGCAGGCTCTCTTTATTTCTTCTTAACTCAAAATTCTATGTTTTATTCGGAAGAGTCCATATATGTTTTGATGGGAAACTCCACGCCTCCTGGATACTATGTTGATGGAATATACGTTAAGAGAGTCGTGGAGTTTTATGGATGGAACTCAACTTTGAAAGGAGCACACATCTGGAGATATGTATCCTCCACATTCAATTGGAACTTCACTGGCACATCAGGATTGAAATACGCTTACAGAAACGGCGGAATTGAATTTTTGGTCAATGAGGTTAATCCAAATTCCAAATTTGTGGTGCTTTTCAAAAATGGAAATGTGCTAAGGTCCTCTCCAATGCCTGTGGAAGAACATGCAGCACAGGTTATTGTGGAAAACGAAAAGAGTGTGGCAAATAATAACACACCAGTTTTAAAAATCAACATAACTGCGCCACGGAAATTTACTCTTAACACAGTGAGCGTTGAGTATCAAGGTGCAAATATCACAGGCGCTTATATAGATTTAGATGGAAACAAAATAAATGGGATTTTGGGTAATGGAACTGTGGTATTTACAGTGGATAAGGAAATTGAATCCACGGACATTCAATTCGCAGCTAATTACTCTGGGAGAAAATGCTCGGTAATTCATTTAAATGTTTCTCTCTATTCTGTGGATATGAAATTTTCTTACAAAAGACTTAACACTCCTCTGTATCTTTTCAAAGCACCCAAGGATGTGTGCATTGATGGGGCATTTGGAGATTGGAAAGGTAGAATAAGCTACGATGGGACTGGAAATGTTAAAGATGCAAATATAGACATAGTGGCTCATGCCCATACGAGATTTTTCCGATCCGTGTATATGAGCGTGCGCGGAGAGTTCATGGGGGGTGATGATGTACCGATCGTTAGAAAGTGGAGTCCTGTTGACAGTGACAGAGACAGCGTGCCTGACAAATACGATAAGTACCCGCACGATTTCAACAATGATGGCATACCGGATAAGGACAGCTATGTTGAAATAAACGGAACCAAGCTTCCAGATGTGGATGGTGATGGAATTCCTGATTATCCTTATGGCCCAGATATGTGGCTCAACACCACAATTCCAAAGGACTTTCCCAAGCCTTACGCGGGAAGAAATGTCACAGTCTATATAGGACCAGCACCACCAATCAAACCCAAAGATGGAAATGACACTGCCGAGATATATTTTGGAGATGATAATCCGAAAGGTGCGCATCTTTACTGGGTTCCATTTCCGGTGGATTACAAAATAAAAATAACGGGTAGAGACGGAATATTTCACAGCCACCTTTACAAATACGATAATGAAAATTGGAAATTTATAAAAAATATAACAAGCGTGGCCGCGGGATATCATGAAATGGAAATGGCCACAGGATTGAACATCTCCCATGGAAAGATGTGGATAACCGTGTTCAACTGGAATCACGAGTACGATTCCATCTCCATGCATAGCCGAGCCACAAGGGCGACAACCACGAATGTGTTCTATCTGCATGCAGATACGAATGGAAATCCGGGAAATATGAACTGGACGAAAGGCTCTAATAAAAACACTTTGAAATTAAAAACTCCATTTTTGGGCGGTAAAGTTAACGGGAAGTGGTATTATGAATATATTTTAAATCAAGATTACTACATAAATAGCGCCCAAGTATCATTTTATATAAATGATATTTCTATAACTAATGGGGGAAATGATTACCTAAACATCACGTTAGTTGATTCATCAGGGAAACAAAATGCAACTGTTGGCTATACTAACGTTACCGGAAATACATTGGAAAATTATAAGGGTGAAAAATATAATATAAATCTCAATATCTTAAGGAATTATATCAATAAAGGTGACCATATGCTTTTAATATTTACATGGATAAGTGATTTGGCAGGGGGTGGAGATGAGGTAGATATTGATTACAATGATACCTCTCCGTATGATTCAAATTTAGCAATAGAGACAAATTCAACCATGCAAGTTAGATCTGTATGGACGGAAAACTACAATACACACAGCGTACAGGGTCATTTTAGCAAAGGGGATTATATTGATATTTATGCCAATGTAACTGACCCTCTGGGTTATGAGCACATAAAATCCGCAAAGGTTAGCTGCGAGGACGCCTTGGGAAATGTTTATCTTTCAGATAGCAGCATGAGCGTGACCTATGAAAAGGATGGATACAAGATTTTCCACTTCTCATTTCAGCTGATTAGCACCACTTATGTTTACACAGGCAGGTATCCCATCACCGTGACCGCCGAGGACAAAGAAGGCTTCAGCGCGCAGGGCACAGGACGTTTCTGGGTCAATGATAATTTCAGAGTGCCGATTTCAAAGATGGTTTTTGCTCCAAAAGGTATTACTTACTCCGCCCAGTTCAGGCATCGCTGGGACAACTTGGGCGATGGAGATACGATTCTTGACATTAAATTGGACAAGAATCCCGGGTACGATGTGCTGTTTTATCTTGATAACAAAACACAGAACCCGTCAACATACGGTAACAAAGTGATTGATAAAAACGACACGCTCATTGCCATTTACGATTCTTCAACAGGCTCTTGGAAATATATGATGAATGATACTGATGGAGATGGGAATCCAGATGTAACGGTGATGTACCAAAGCAAAGTTAGAATAATTGCAGAGATGAATGTAACCCTCAGCTCCTCGCATCCTAAACAGTACTTGAATGTAACCTATTTTGTGTTCACAGGCAATTTCAGCACTGAGCTAAATGATGTGGCAATTGTGCGAGATGTTAATATTAAGACTCTCTACTTGAGGCAGCAGGGTAACTCACTGTATCTTTATCCCCAAGAAGGTACCAAAGATGAAACCGTTATCGGCGCTGACCCTAATCACCCGAAGACGTGGACTTTAAATCCTAAAATGGCAAATGATTTGACAATTATGACCATGAACGTCATTATATATGTGAATAAAAAGGGGGCAAAAACAGGATACTTGAAAATAACTCTTGGCGATGGAACGCTGATTGGTAAGAGTACATTTAATCTTCAGGATGGAATTAATGCTGTAACAATAACACCTCAAATAAGCTTAATTCCTCAAAACTCCATAATAAATCTCACTTTCTATGGAGACAAAGCCTGTGATGTTAATTTCAACTCTAGCAATTATGAGTCAGATATAATAATTGAAACCACTTCCTACATTTACACTTACAATGCAGAGACATACAACGGAACAACCTACAACTCACACTCTGCAAACACTGTCCAAAAACATTTTAACGCCTCTGATATAGTTCACATAACCACAACAGTGAGAGATCCATTTGGCGGTTACGATATCCAAGAGGTGAGTGCACAAATTACATTTCCAAATGGAACGGTGGACTATGTTGATTTATCACTTGAAGTTTATCATAATTCATATCAAATATACGGCGTAAATTACTCAATTCCAAATGACGCACCTGTTGGTAATTACACTATAAAAATAAGAGCTATGGAGAGCAATAGCGTGGTGAATTACACATCCACATATTTCTTGCTTAATTGCAACATTTCCATCTCACCATCGCAAAATTCCTCCTACGGCACGGTGGTGTGGTACAATCATACCATATGGAACAATGGTTCTGGAAGGGACATAGTATCCGTTAACGTTGAGTCAAATCAAACCGCCAACATAACGCTCTTCGTTTATAACACCACATCAGAAAAATGGGACCTTGTGGCGTACAGCAATACTGGTACGGGCTGGGATTGGGTCAATGGAAGTTATGATGTCAACAACGATAAAGTGCCCGACTTTAAGATTGATCGCGAAAGAAATGTGAAAATTGCAGTACGAGTCAGAGACACAGGCTCAGTGAAGGGAAAAGTTCAGACTACTGTGAGAATTGACGATTCCATTCTGTCCTCATGCTCGGACAGTGCAAAGGATATAACAACAGTTCCGGAACTAAATGCATGGCCGTTTGTTAGCGTGCTTTTAATCATAGCCGTAGTTGTGGCAAGAAGAAGGTCAGAAAAGCATAAATAATGGGACAAAATAGCACTTTGAATGCACTCAATAACCAAGGACTTAGCTACCACAGCGTATCGCGCTTATGAGAAAAAGCTATTTGATATTGTGAGACGAGGACCCATTCCACATCATTTAGGAATAATAATGGATGGAAACAGGAGATTCGCAAATGAGATGGAAATTACATCCTTTGATGGTCATAAACAGGGCCGAGATAAGCTTGAAGAGGTTCTTGAATGGTGCAGAGAATTAGGAATAAAAATAGTGACCGTTTACGCGTTTTCAACCGAGAACTTTTTGAGGAGCAAGGAGGAAGTTGAGCATCTGATGCGTCTTTTTGTGGATTCACTTAAAAGAGCTGCGGACGATGAGCGCACACACAAGTACGGTATGAGAATAAGAGTTATTGGTCAAACAGAGTTGTTACCGAAGAGCGTGAAAGAAGCGATAAAATACGCTGAGGATAGAACTAAAAACAACAGTAATTTTCTTCTAAATGTGGCCATTGCATACGGTGGCAGAGAGGAAATAATAAAAGCCATCCGCGAAATTGCAAGGGAGGTAAAAGAAGGTAAGCTAAATGTAGAAGATATAGACGAAGATACTGTTAGGAGACACTTATACACAAGTGATATTCCAGATCCGGACCTTATATTCAGGACCTCCGGCGAGGAACGTATTTCAAATTTTTTGCTATGGCAGAGCGCATATTCAGAATTTTACTTTGCAGATGTGTACTGGCCCACGCTTCGCAAGATTGATTTTCTAAGAGCTGTTCGTGCGTATCAGATGAGAATTAGAAGATACGGTAGGTAATCTTGGGGCGATGATGATAAAAATAGGCTGAACTGATGCTGAAGATCTTGAGTGCTGAGCCCCCACCCGCACCCAAAGTTTAAATAATTGTGAAAAATAACCACGCCTATGAAGGAGATGGAGTTTAATCTCATATCTAAAGAGAAAAACGAAATAGTGTTTGAAGTCATCAATGCTGACAGAACACTTCTTATACCGCTGGTTGAAGAGATGAACAAAGACGAGAAAGTGGAGTACGCTATCTATCATTTTGACCATCCTTACCTTAGCAATCCCACGCTTAAAATAAAAGTGAAGGAGGGAAAGCCACAGGCGGCTATTAAGAGAGCTGCAAAAAAACTTGAAAAAGTGTACGAGGAGCTTTACAATGAGTATCAAAAAGCTCTCAGATCTGTGCAATTGAAATCTCAGGAACGCTCATAAACTCCACCTTTCTAAGTTCCTGCGGAACTTTTATTTTTATGTAAATCTCGCTGTAAGGCGCATATTGTTCAAGCTCCACTTTTCCAAATTTCTCCAAGAACAGAAGAGCTATGAACACCGTTATGAAATCCTCGCGAGTTCCATTGTAAATCAGAGTGAACGCAACCTCATCACCCTGAACTTCAGAAAGTCGCTCCCACACCTCTCTAATCTCAGCCTCTAAATCCTCCTTGTGAACCTTCTCCTCAAGATTGAATTTAAATTTCTCCCGCACTTTTCTTCTTCTCCTCTTTTTTTCAATCTCTCTGCGAACCTCGTGCATCGCAGAGATAAGATCAAAAAGACTCACAGGAGCGCTCTCCTCTCTGCGCACAGGTTCAATTAATGGCACTTTGTCCTCATAAACCAATTCAGAAACTTCATATCCAAAATCTTCAGGCTCGTAAAATACAGGTTCTTCATATTCCACATTATCCTCTTCGTCAATCTCTATTTTTTCAAGTACCTGCTCACTTTTGGCCGCCAGTATCTTCCAAGCCATTAGAATGATTTTACCTGCCATTATGAAATCCACATCTTTCACGTCTCTGATTTTGTCCATGTAAATCTTAACAAAGTTCTCAAGGTTTATGTTCCACGGATTAATCTTTTCCTCCACAACAAGCTCAAATATGATGGTTATAACTTTGTCCAGAGGGTCTTTTGCAACTATATGTACTCCTGACTCCAGCTCCTGAGCAAGATTGATGTAGTAATCAATGTCCATCTCATTTCCCAGAAGTGCTTTGTGAAACATTAGGTGCTCCACTATGGCTGCAGTATCAGGCACTTTCGCTCACCTCCCCCATAACAGTATTCTGATATATGCGAGATATGCCATCTCCACGATTTGTTACGCCTATTATGTAGTCTGCAAATTTGATTGTGGCCTTTCTAAGCGAAACTACTATGAACTGTGCAGACTTGGAGTTTCTCTTTATTATTCTTCCAAGTATCTCTGAATTCACACCATCCAAGAACATGTCCACCTCATCTAAGAGGTAAAGCGGCGAAGGATCGTATTGCTGAACTGCAAATATGAATGCAAGTGCAGTTAGACTCTTCTCGCCTCCGCTCAATGCACTGAGCCTTTTGAGACCTTTGCCCGGAGGCTTAACTTTTATTATTAATCCTCCTTTGAACGGATCCTCTTTGTTCTCAAGCTCAAGATACGCTTCCCCACCATTGCTCATCTCTTTGTATATTCGTCCAAAGTTCTCGTTTATCGCATCAAACACTTTGAATAACGCGTATTTCTTCTTGTCATTTAGCTCATTCACCAACTTTTCAATTTCTCTCTTTTCAGAGACGAGAGAGTTATAATCTTCCTTCAGTCCATTGTAACGCTCGTACTCTTTATCGTATTCTTCAATGCTTTTTAGATTCACATCACCCAGCGATGAAATCTGAATCTGCAGGCTATCCGCATACTTCTGCAACTTTGACACGGGTTCTGGTGTACTAATCGCAATTCCGTACGATTCATATTCTCTCCTGAACTCCTCGTACCGCTGTGATGCGTCGTCTATCTTGCTCTGCAATGTGATTTTCAATTCTTCCTTCACTCTCACATCTCCACGAAGTTTGGCAATGCTTCTTTCTATTTCTCCAATTCTTTCCATATATTGGTTGCTCTCGCTCACCAGCGCTTTGATGCGCTCCTCCTCTTTTCTCAAAACTTCCTCATACTTCCTGCGCTCGGTTCTAAGATTTTCAATCTCCGCCCGCTCTTTTGCATTTGCTTCTTCACTCTCCTTGATTTCATTTTCAATGGATCTTACCTCGTTCTCTATGCGCTCTATTGTGGAATTTAAAGAATTTACGCGCTCTTCCAACTTGGACACTTCATTGGTTAGAGTTGCATATTCATCTCCAAGCTCTCTCACTCTTTTTCTGAGTTTTGCCATTTCCTCAGACACTCTCTCTGGAATAGTGCGCTCCATCTCCTCCCTTATTTTCTGGCGCTCAGCTTCAAGAGCCTCAATTTTGGATTTGAGAGCATCAATCTCATCAGAAAGCGATTGCTTCGCTTTGAGCATGCCCTCCAGCTCTTCGTTCTTTCTTTTAATTTCCATCAGTATCTTGGAAAGCTTTGCCTGCAATCTATCTTTTTCTCTTTTCCACACTTCAAGCTCCTCAGTGCGAGTACCTCCCAACTTGCTTATATCCGCGAGAATGCGGTCAATGCTATCTTCAACCTCTCTGAGGGAGCGCTGTATTTCCTCTTTCTCCATGTTCAAAATCCTCAATTTCTCTACAAGCTCGTTCACATTGCCCATGCTTATCTTTCTTCTCTTTTCCACACTGCCGCCAACCATTGCTCCGCTTGCCTCTATGAGCTGTCCGTCCAAAGTGACTAACCTTACTCCACCCATAAGCTTCCTCGCAGAGTCCAGATCTTCAACTATCACCGTGTCTCCGAAAACGTACCAGAACGCAGGTTCAAACTTTTTGTCAAATTTGATTATATCAATGGCAAAGCCATGAGATTTCGGATCCTTGGAGGCAAGTATGGCCCTGCCCCTCGGCCTACCCGAGAGCATTTTGTTTAAAGGCAAGAAAATTGCACGGCCAAGCCTATGCTTTTTGAGATATTCAATGGCCTGAGCGGCTGCTTTATCATCCTCACAAACGATACTCATCAACCGATTTCCGGCTGCAATCTGAACCGCCAACTCATACTTCTCATCCACCGTACCCAATTCAGCTATGGTTCCATATATTCCACTAAGCTCTCCGCTATCGCGAGCGGCAATGATGGCACTAACAGCCGCACTTAGAGGATCCGAGCTTTCCATACGAGCCCGTAGGCGCTGATACTCTGCACTAACTTCGCTTATCTCCCTTTGCTTTTCATCAAGCTTTTTACGGAGCCTTGTTTGCGCATTTTTGAGCTCCATATATTTTGCATTTAATTCCTTTCTGCGCTTCTCAACACCCTTTGAACTGCCTTCAATTTCCTTTATTCGCCATTCTGCATCTTTTATACCCTCCTCAACCTCCTTTTTCTCCTCCTCTATCTTCGCTAGCTCCCTACGCAGAGATGCTATGCGCTCACCTGTTGAATTGTATTCAATCCTCTTAGAATTGAACTGATTCTTCAAATTTTCAATTTCTTTGGACAATTTCTCATTTTTATCACTGAGATTTTTAAATCTTGCATTTGCCTCTCCTACTTCCCGCTCTCTTCTTTCCAGCTCCTTGGTTTTGAGCTCTAATTCATTCTTCTTCTCATCAGCCATTTTCTTCTTAACTTCCAGTTCTTTGCTAAGAGATGAAAGCTCCTTTTTAAGCTTCTTGTGCTCCTCCTTAAGCTCCTTAATTCTATTTTTTGATGCGGCTATTTGATCTTCTCTGTTCTCAATGCGTGTGTTTATTTTGGCTATTTCAATCTTGAGATTGTCTATCTTATCGCGCATCTTATTCAGCTCCTCTCCTCCCAACTCTTCAATGCGCGCATCCACCTGTGCTTTTTTCTCTTTTATCTCATCAAGCTCATGGCTTTTTTTCTCAATAGTTCTCTCAATTTCCTCAATCTCCTGCTCGTATCTCTCAATTTGCCGAGAGTATGAGTCCATACTATCACGATATTGAACCATCTTTGAGTATGCAATTTTTGCTCTCGTTTCTTTCAACTTCTCTTCAAGCTCCTTGTACCTCAAAGCTACCTTTCTATCCTCTTCAAGTGTCTTCAATCTGTTCTCAAGCTCGTTGATGAGCACGGAAATTTTATCCATGTTCTCCTCCACAGTCTTGCGCTTATCTTCCGCCTTGGCTATGCTCTTGTCGTACTCTGCGATACCCGATATGTCGTCAAGTATCTGTCTGCGCTCAGTGGGCGTCATCTCCACTATGCGAGTAACATCACCCTGCTTCACAAAATTATATCCATCAGCGCTTATCTTGGCATGCTCAAGCACAGATACAAAATCCTGCAGTCTGGCCTGCTCATCATTTATGTAAAAATAACTGTTATATCCAGCATCATTTTGCGCACGCTTAACATATCTTGTGAGCTTTACTTCATTGCTATCTATGGGAAGCACCCGATCGGTGTTATCAAATATCAAACTAACACGGCAGTAATCTGCAGGTTTGCCTTTTTTACCGCCATCATATATCAAATCTGTCAGACGATTGGCTCGGATAACCTTTGAACTTTTGGGACCCAAAACAAAGAGTATCGCATCGCCAATGTTGCTTTTTCCGCTTCCATTTGGACCGCTTATGGCTGTGAACCCCTCCCGAAACTCTATCCTGTTTTTGTGCACAAACGATTTGAAATTTTCAAGCTCAATGGCCTTTAGATACATATCCCATCACCTTCATGGCATACTTCATGTCAGATTATGGTCTGAAACATGGCAGATATAGTTTTCATGATATATAAAGGTTTTGCAAAACCCTTAAATAACATTTTGACATACAATTATATGACAAATTAATGACAGAGGTGATATGATATGAGTAAATATCCATACAGCATGGAAGGTGCCATCGGGTACTCCATAGTTCTCCTTGTATCCCTTTGGTGGCTTCCGGTGGTTGGGCCCATAATCATAGGATACATCACAGGTAGAAAGGCGGGTGGGCCTGTTAAAGGACTCATAGCTATGGCTATTCCAATTTTCCTGTACTTCTCCCTCATGCACCTGATCGCAATTGGCTGGGTGCATGTGCCTCATCTCCTCAAAAGTTATTTTACAACATCAGTGGAAAGTGGAGTGATTTTGCCATACTTGAAGGAAACCTTTTCAACTGGAATTGCCATAAGTGCAAACATAGTTAACTATCTCTACTATGTACCATCCTCATTTTTCATAATGCTTAGCTTTGCATTCATAGGTGGTGCAATGAGTAGACAAATTATACTGGAGAGAGGCATATATACTCAACCAAAAATCAGCAAGCCTGTTAAAAAAGTAGATGTGAAAAAAAGTGGAGTTGTTGAGAAGAAAACTGCACAAAGACCTAAAGATGTTGAAAGAGATGGAAAATTTGTTGTGCACAAGATGGATACAAAGAAAAAAGTTCCTGTGAAAAAGAAATATGGCATAACTTTTCTGTGAGTTCATAAATCTAATGTGC
The DNA here is from genome assembly GCA_964425415.1 of uncultured Thermoplasmata archaeon. Lineage (GTDB taxonomy): Archaea > Thermoplasmatota > Thermoplasmata > Thermoplasmatales > Aciduliprofundaceae > JAADDK01. The sequence goes on from CAYRMJ010000014.1 coordinate 15,873, forward strand.
TTGATTTTTCCTCTGATTTTAGATAATAATGCCAACTCCCATGGTGCAAAATTTCAAATCCATATCCTCTGGCCATGCTATCATCTACAACCGCATTTTTTATGGCTAAAACACCCATATTTTTAAGTGTGTGTGATGCAAGATGAAAAACATATCCAACTGTCAATGGTATGGATTTCACATCAACAATCCAAGCACTGAATCTATCACGAGGAAGGTAAGGACCTTCTGGATTTAACTCAATGCAATGCTTTGACTCGCATTTGCGTGCAGTGCACCAAACCTCGCCCTCCTCTTTTAAATTTGAAATTAGCTCTTCCTCGCATGGGCTAACTAAAAACTCTGGCTCTTCATCAACAATGAAGCTCATAAGCATTTTCACTTCGTTTTTCATAGTTCTGGATATGGTTTGTTTAATTTTAACGTTTATGTTTGCATGGCTGTGCAAAAGATTAAAATAGACAAATGGCATAATGCAATGTGGCTCTTAGATTAAATAGAGAGGATATTCTCAAAGGTGGTGTCATTCGCACCATGTTCATGCTAGGCTGGCCAATGATGATTAGTAGCTTACTGCAAACTCTTTACAGTCTCACCGACATGTTCTGGCTTGGAAGATTGCCCGCAGAGCAAGCGGAGATTGCCGTAGGTGCGATTAACTTCACGTGGCCCGTTGTGTTCTTTTTCATATCTTTCGCAGGAGGGTTGGGGCGTGGAGGAATTCCGATAATATCCCAGTATATTGGTGCAGGAAATCGTGAGAAGGCAAATCATTATACAGGCCAAATTTTCGGTATTGTTCTAATAATTGCAGTAATAATGGGCGTGCTTGGTTCCGTGTTCTCATACCAAATTTTCTCATTGATTGGCGCTAAGGACAAGCTTCTTGAGACTGCTGCTATATATGGATCAATAATATTTCTGGGATTACCATTTATGTTCATTGTGATGGGAGGTGGCGCGGTAATATCCGCAGAGGGAGATACCATAACACCTCTCATAATAAGTGGCACTTCTGTGGGTATAAACATGATTCTGGACCCGCTTTTGATTTTTGGTCTTGTGGGACTGCCTCGGATGGGTGTGTTCGGGGCGGCGGCTGCTACTGTGATGGCTCGTATAGTTGCGGCAATATGGCTAATATATCTTTTACTTAAAGGAAGATTAAGGCTGAAACCGAAAATTAGGGATTTCAAGCCAATGTGGAAGAGCATCAGATTCATTCTTAAAATTGGTTTGCCTTCAAGCACAAGTATGAGTCTAATGGCCCTTGGATTTGTCATAATTCAAAGCATACTTGCACACCTTCCAGATTACAAACTGGCTATTGCCACTTACGGTGTCGCCAACAGAATAGTGAACATTATGTTTGTTGTTGTAAACGGACTAGCGTCATCAGTGAGCATCATGCTTGGACAGGCGTTGGGTGCTGATCTAACGGAGAGAGCAAAGAAAATAGCCGAGCAAGGAATTTTTTTCATGTTTTATCTTCTTTTGGGTGCGTCCATCATTATATACATCTTCAGAGAACCTTTAATTGCATTCTTCGTCCCTAACAATCCAGAGATAATAAAAAGCGGTGGGATTTTTCTGTCCATAGTATTAATTGGAATTCCTTATTTTGGCATATTCAGAATAATCAACTCTATACTGAACGGTTCAGGACATACTGTTCAAAGTCTGATATTGAGTGTCACTAGACTGTGGGGAATAAGAATACCACTCGCTGCGTATTTGGCATTGCCACTTGGAGCCGGTATGGATATGGTTGGAATATGGTTTGCAATGGCCATATCAAACATGGCATCAGCGGGTATTGGTGCAATATTTTACTTCAAGGGAGACTGGAAACATAAAATAATCAAATCTAAATCAAAAATTCCGGACCATTTTTCTTCAGAATGACATTTCTCTTTACTCTTATCAGCCCATCTTTCAGATAAACAGAGGGGACTATTGTAAAAACCATGTTCTCTTCCATTAAGCATTTTTCAGGTGCGTATGGCATATAAAATCCACCACTGGGAACCACGCTGTAATGTGGAAAGTTTCCCAAGCTTCGTATTATTGCATCAATTTCCTCACAACTTGCACCGGGAGTGAGATGCATCCTCAGTTTTTCGTACATAGAATTCATCCGCTCCAGTGCGTTGATCCATTCTCTATTTTCAACAGTAAAGAGCACTCTTGAAAAATTGAGAGTATAACCTTTGTAAGTTGGCCAAGCATCCACATAAATTATGGTGTTCTCTGGAATTTTATATTCACTTGTTTTAGGAGTAAAATATTTTGCTTTCTCTCCAAAGGCAACAATTGTGGGATATGCAAAATAATCAACTAAACTTCCAAAAACGCACTCAAGATGAGTTTTTATTTCCACTCCGCTCATTCCAATACGTATCTCTGAGAAAAATTCATTTAATCTCTCATCAATGCTCTTTCCGAAATTCTCAATAATATCCAACTCTTCGTCAAAAGGTTTTTTAAGTACTTCCTTAAAAATCTCAGCTCCGTTTTTGTAGTTAAATGAGAGATTATATGCCTTAGCATGAGGGCTCACATAGTACTCTCCTTTCAACATTGGTTTTTCATAAATCACGTCATAATTTTCTTCAAGTTCCTCCTCCAGCTGCTCTTCCATCAATTTATGTGCATATAATACAATATCATCATCAATGACCAAATGAGTGAATGCGCGTGTGCTCACTACCTTTTGAACCTCCGGATCATCAGGAAACAATACAAATCGCCCATGGTTGCGCATTAACTTAGCTCTTAGTTCTCTGAAATTCATTAATAACACCTCTGCAAACTTTTATATCTTCAATCAACTCTGGATCCACATTATATACTTTCAGATTCTCCATAAAGTAATCTTCCGATGTCTTGCCCCTCCACTCTCCGAGCAATAGATAATCTCCGATTCTGATGGCTCCAAAAACAAGGACGAGGTCATGTATCAGGTTCGGCACTATCTCTGGATCAACTGTATAATTGAAACTCAACGAATGAGGCAACGCAAAATACACTGAACTAAGCTCTGAAGCCTTTGCATGAAAAATCATGTCTTTATCCGCAGTAAGAACTACAACCTCTGCATTTATTTCATCTGAGAATTTCGCATACTGTTTAATTATCTCCCTATCCCTAACTTCTTTATCCTTTGTGCCAGTATCTGAACCAATTCTAAAAGCATCAAGCATGTTTATAAGGTAATATATCTCGTTCATGGCATTTTTCGCCTTTCTTGCATCTTTTGCACTCCCGTTTGAGAATTCTCTCACTATTTTTGAGTTTGGCAAAGCTTCAAGCTTCCTGAGCATTTTTGAAGTGTATTTTGTGTGTATTCGTGCATCTATTTCTTCCACCACTATGTCGCTTATCACATATTTGAATGCATGATTCAATCTTCTGGATATAATGCGATAATAGGCAATATTTGTGTCAATCCCGATAAATACAGGTTTTACATATATGTTGGAATCCTGTATGGATGTTCTCAATAAATTCAGCGAATTATCAATTTCTTTCTGGTTGTCAAAATCAACTGCGCCCGAGGATACGAAAACATCAATTAGGTCATGATAGTTTGGTAGTTCATCCCTCAAAAATGGAGTCTTCGCATACCTGTGTCTCATTGCATCAAAATCCGCTCGTGAAACAATGTTCTCAACTCTCCACACATCTAAATCAATTGTAAAAAGAGGCAAAGACAAAAGTGGGTACTCCACATCAACCGTTCTCAAATCACGAAGCATGAACTGATTTAGAAGTATGTGCAATTCACTTTTATTTATTATCAAATTTTCACCTCCATAAGTGTCTGCAAACTAAGAGGGCGCATCATAAACGGGCTGGTAGAAAATCGCATATCTTTCAACTGAAGATAAACAATATTTATACCGTGGAGATGCATAAGTGATAAAATTGTAAATTTTCTTGCACCCGTTATATCCACCAAATCTCCTTTTTGCACATACGATTCTATTATTTTAATCATATCTTCAAAATTTTCAGGAAGTCTTACCTTTTTTAAGTCATATTTTTTATCATAATTTTCATAAAGTATGGAAAGCATATCTTCAATTAACTTCATGCTTTTTTCATCGCTGTAGAATGCTATTAAGGTCTTTGGAAAGTGCCCCCTTAAACGGACATAGGCATATATTGAGTTAAAAGAGGACCATGGCTCCTTTGAAACGAAGAATATGTACTGCATATACCTGAATATGTGTGGAAATATAAATCAGTATTCCTGCATAACTTTGTCATATACCTTTTTCATAGCTTCATCGTCAACATGAGTGTAAATCTGAGTGGTAGCTACACTACTGTGTCCCAAAAATTGCTGAATGTAACGTATATCCACGCCTCTCCTCAGCATTGTGGTTGCAAGAGTATGGCGCAAAACATGGGGTGTGACATTCTTTCTTATTCCTGCAAGTTCAGCATATTTTTTAACAATGCGGAAAACTTGAACTCTTGTGATACGCGAACTCTTCCTTGATGAGAACAGATACTCAAGGTCATCGCTTCGGCTCATTAAATAGCTTTCAATAGCCTCAGCGGCCTTTTCACTTATCACCACTATTCTATCTTTATCGCCCTTTCCGGAGTGCACGTAAATTACTCTCTCTCCAAGATCCACATCCTCCAATCTAAGATTGCAAAGTTCACTAACACGTAGGCCAGAATAAACTAAAAGAGAGATTATCGCATAGTCTCTTGAGTTTCCTTCTGCAGCGGACAGCAGTCTTCTGACCTCATCTTCAGTTAGATATTTAGGCATTTGTTTTGGTCTCTTTGGTGCTGAAATAACTTTAATAAGGTCATCTCGGCCTCTGAAGCGAAGATATGAGGTGATCGCTTTCAAAGCCAAATAAATGGAATTTTTTGAGTAAGATTTTTTAGTAGAAATATATATTTTGTACCTTCTCAAATCCCCTGCATTTATATCTTGGTATCTCTTCCCCACGTATTCAAGCATCTGCTTAGTAAAATAAACATACTCAGATATGGTATTCTCGCTCTTTTTCTCACCTTCCAGATACATTCTGAATTTTTCAACTTCATTGCTTATATAGTCAGATTTTTTAGCATGCATATGTCAGATATTGTTCTGACAGTATTTAAGCTTTTTGTAATGGTGAGTAAGTTGCAGATCCAAAAGGATATAAAATTACAAGCATATAATGGATAAAAAGATAGGGAAAATAGAAAATATAAGACAAATAGATAAAAAGTATGATAAATATAGGGTTTACGGTTTTCAAGAGATGTAGCATACTTTTACTGTAGCAAATATTCAAAGAAGAAGTACACTATACATCAGCACCTGCTCATAATGATACTGAGTGAATATTTGGGAATGAGCATTGAGAGAACACTTGAGATAATGAGGGAAGATATATATCTGTTCTCTTTTGAAATTGAGACGTGTGCTAGATAAGAGCACTATCTCCAGATTTAAGAAGAGAGTGCAAAAAGGATGGTTTACTCTCCTTTTTCGGAAAATAAACGACATGCT
>CAYRMJ010000014.1:21499-23758 GCA_964425415.1 uncultured Thermoplasmata archaeon
TATAATAGTATCGGCGAATGTGACGGGAGCAGAGTGAACGATTCAAAGAGAAATAAAGACTAGCGAGGGGTAGAAAAGGAACGGCATACATAGCAATGTGAAAGAATACAGCGTAGTAATGGGAGTTCACAAAGGTTTGAAAAAATTTCTTTTCATGTTTATTTGGGATTTCAACATACCCAAATTTCCGAAATTTTTATTAGTTTAATTCACATAAGGCAGCGGTGATAGAATGGCTGACAAGTTTCACTGCCGTCTTGTTAAGTGGAGGGACATTGAGAACTGGTCTAAGAGTATTGTTAAAAACGTGATTTCCAGCGGCTATTCTCCGGAGATAGTCATCGGATTAGCCAGAGGCGGGTTAGTTCCAGCAAGATTAATAGCCGATTACCTAAACATAAAAGATCTTTATGCAGTGAAAACAGAGCATTGGGGTGTTACCGCTACTCCAGATGGAAAAGCCAAGCTTGCGCAGGGGTTACAGGTGGATATAAGTGGTAAGAAAATTTTGGTGGTTGATGACATAACTGACACCGGGCAGAGCTTGAAGCTTGCACTGGAGCACATTGAAAAGCAGAATCCTGCCGAGATAAGAACTGCAACATTACTACATATAACACATTCAAAATACGTTCCCGATTACTATGCTGAGCCAGTGCCTGAGGAGAATTGGACATGGTTCATATTTCCATGGAATGTGTATGAAGACCTGAGAAATCTTGTTCAAAAGGCTATGACCAAGCCAATGACCATCAAAGAAATAAAAATTTCCATGTATAAAAATTTTGATATTGATGTAAGTATTAGAATTTTAGGAGAAGTTCTAAAAGACTTAAAACGCAGAGGAATAGTAAATAAGAGTAGTGGCAAGTGGGAGCTGATTTCATGAGGAGATTAAGGAAATCTTTAGAAAATGCACCGATTATCTACAAAGGTGATTATCCTTACTTTATTCACCCGCTAACAGACGGCATCCCGGAGATAGATCCAGAGGTTCTCAAAGATGCGGTAAATGAAATAATTAAGAGAATTGATATAGATTCCTTCAATAAAATTTTGACCGTGGAGGCTATGGGTTTGCCCATCGGTGTGGCATTGAGCATGGTAATAGATGTACCAATGACTGTAGTAAGAAAGCGCTCTTACGGGTTACCGGGAGAAGTGGTTATTGAGCAGAAAACTGGATACTCTTCCGGAAAGCTCTACATAAATTCCGTGAGCCGGGATGATAGAATACTCCTTGTGGACGACGTTCTAAGCACAGGTGGTACGATGATTGCGGTGGTAGATGGGATAAAAAAGATTGGTGCTGAGATTTCGGATATTGTGGTTATTGTAAACAAGCACAAGCACATTGAAGAGGTTGAAGAGCGAATAGGCTACAAAATAAAAACGATAGTGAACATTGAAATAAGAGATGGAAGAGTACATATTATTGATTAAATGGTTTTTTCAATTACCTCGTCAATCTCATCTTTAAATGTGGAGTATAGAGTGGAGATTATCTCACTCTTCATATCTGATGGAAGAGTCATAATTCCAAGCTGCGCATAAGCTTTCACCAATTTTGCAATAGCTTCTGATTCTTTCACTTTAGCTGCCACATAATCCAGCATTGCCTCTCTAATTGCATCTCTTATCTTTGGATTTTCGTTCATTTTCTGTTTTAAATAATTTTTTATTTGATCTTTCATCATCTCCCGCACCGCCTCCATGAAGAGTTCTTCGGATGGCAGTAGTTCCTCCGATTTTTTTATTAATTTGTCCATATCCCTTATCATAAGCTAAACATGCACTTGTGAGTATAAGTACCTTTTGAATTAGACTCCTTCCTTTTGATTTGATTTAAAATTTTACTTTCTTTGTATTTTTAAGGTTTTAATTTGAAATAATCTCTGAATATACATGGAGAAAAGCATATATATGGTTTAAACATAATAAAAAACATAATAGAAACTTATGGAAGGTTTAGAACCTGCTGAAAATTCTAATACTCGTGTGGTAACTTTTCTTCCAAATTTAGATTACATTCGTCTAAAAAGAGGGATGGAGGGAGAGAAAAGAGTTCTGGAAGAAATGAAAAGGCGTGGGTTTGGATATAACTTTAGAAATATGAAGAAGACAGAACTTGTTCCAATGGGTGCAAGAAAAGAATTTTTTCATGTGGTGGTAGATGTTTTTGGATGGGACAAAAACAGAATTTACGATATGGGGGTGCATTCGCCAAAGGTATCTTTTGTTATCAAGCACTTTTTTGGA
>CAYRMJ010000015.1:0-23620 GCA_964425415.1 uncultured Thermoplasmata archaeon
CTGACATCTATTACTTTGCTCTGTTTGGAACTCTTAGCTTGGGTGTATTTGCCATATTCATATTCACCTTCTTTGTATCAGTGGTCAATGAACTATCTTTCAAAAGAATGTTTTCAGAGATGGTTGCAATGAGCTTTGGAATAGCAGGAATATCATTCATGATTGGTGTTTTGATGAGAGCCATATTCGGAATAAGCATCTGAAAAAGCGGGCCCGCCGGGATTTGAACCCGGGCCGTGGATTCCGAAGACCCACAGTCTATCCAAACTAGCCTACGGGCCCAGTTCAAAGAGGGTAAAGGGAGTGTGAAATATTATACTTTCTCCATCTTGTTTCTGAAACTTCAAATTGTACCAGAAAAACTATCATTAACATTACCATCACAAGTTCAATGAAAGTAAACAAAGCGGCTGAAATAATCGTGTATAAATGGCTCAAAAAAGGAAACATGGCTCGGGCCATGCGCGATGTTCTGCCCTCCTCCGGCTTGAGCGATAAAGACAGGGAAAAGATTGCAGAAATGGTTCATGACATAGTTAGATTCAAGAAACTTTACGATTATGCTCTTGCGGGAGAGGGAAAGGAGAAAACGCCTAAAAATTATGTTTGGCTTGCCCATAGAAGAGAACTGCTGGACAAGTATAAGAAATTGGCATTTAGAGAGAATCTCCATGAAGTTTACCTATCTGCATCGCCCACGATTGCAAAGATAATTATGCAATATCCAAAATTTGGTGAGATGATAAACAGAGAACCAAGGACTCATCTATCTGTGAATATAAATAAAATTGAGATTTCCAAAGCAATTGAGGTCCTTAAAGAAGAGGGTGTGAATCCAAAAAAGTGTCAGCCTGAAACTTGTGTTGCTGTGGATTCAAGAGGAAGGTATTCCACCCTCGTTAATGATGGTCTCGCAATTGTGCAGGATTCTTCAAGTCAGGAGCTATCAAAGCTCGTGTCCTCTCTGGGCACGAAGATTCTGGATTTCTGCGCCGGGAGCGGGGGCAAGAGCTTCACTGTGAAATTCTTCAATCCCATGGCAGAGGTGCACGTGCATGATGCCAACGAGAAGAAACTGAACTCTCTATTTCTTCGTGCGGAAAAATTGGGTTTGGAAATGAGAAAATTCAATTTCAGCGGAGAGTACGATGTGGTTCTTGTGGATGCCCCATGCAGTGGGCTCGGCTCTGCAGCAAGGAATCCCGAGGCAAAGTATCAGGAGGATTTAGGAGAGTATCCGAAGACTCAGATGCAGATACTTGAGGAGGCGAAGGGATTCGTGAAAGATGGAGGATTTCTCATCTACTCTGTTTGCACGTTCAACCCCGAGGAAACTTACGGAGTGGTGGAAAAATTCATGAGTGAGCATGATTTTGAAGAGTTTCAGATTGCCAGCAAACATCTAAAAAAAGAGAAGATTGGAAGCTTCATAACCTCGGGAGACATAATTTACTTTGCAGTGCTCAGAAAGATTTAATTCATAGAATTCATGGAGAGATAATGGATCTCTACTCTTATTTTTACAATCTCGTAAAACAGATTCCCCGAGGAAGGGTGAGCACCTACGGTGCCTTAGCTCGTGCTTTAGGTGATATCAGAGCCGCAAGGGCCTGCGGCGTGATGCTCTCTCAGAACCCAGATCCTCCCAATATTCCATGTCATCGGGTGGTGATGAGCGACGGCTCGCTGGGCGGATTCACGCATCCAGAGGGGTTGAAGAGAAAAATAGAGCTTCTCCGCAAAGAGGGGGTGAGGATTGAGAACGGTCGTGTGGTTGATTTCAAGAAAGTTCTATTTGAGAATTTTCGCACAGAGTACCCCCTCAAAAAACTCCGAGCGGAGCAGAGAGAACTGAGAAAAAAACTTAGCGTTGTGGATTGTTGCGAATACGGAACCGTTGCAGGAGTGGACGTATCCTACGATGGAAGAAAAGCATACGGGGCAATGGTGTTCATGGACGAAGATGTGGTAACCACCGTGATGGATGTGAATTTTCCGTACATTCCCACATATCTGGCGTACAGAGAAATGCCGGTGATATTGAATCTACTGAAAATACGAAGGCCTGACATACTCATGGTGGACGGAAACGGAACACTGCATCCTGAGGGCTTTGGGCTTGCATCTCATGTGGGTGTGGTGGCTGAATTGCCGACAATCGGCGTGGCCAAATCCCTGCTTTTGGGAGAGATAAAAGATGAGAAAATAATCGTGAATGAGGAGATAAGAGGATATTACATAAAGAGCGGAAAAACGCGGGGTATTTACATCTCTCCAGGGCACATGGTCTCTTTACCCACAGCGGTGAAAATCACGAAAAGATGTTTGAAATACCGTGTTCCAGAGCCTCTGCGCCTTGCGCACAGGTATGCGAACATGCTCAGGAGAGGAGAGATATGAAAGAGCTGAGAGCAGGTGTGCTGGTTGTGAAGAAATCCAGATTCTACGCGCATCTTTACGAGATTGAGAGAATTGATGAGATAGATGAGATTTTAAAGATGCACAGGAAAATGTACCGAAAGGCGGTGCATCACTGCTGGGCTGTCGTTCTTGAGGATGGAACGGAGAGGTTCAAGGATGATGGCGAGGTGGGCCATCCCGGCAGGGTGCTACTTCAGGTTCTCAAAAAGCACGGTGCGAAGAACAGAGCGATAGTGGTTTCACGTGTGTTTGGAGGTGTGAAGCTGGGAGTTGGAGGCGTGAGCAGAGCGTTTAGAGATGCTGGGGAGGGGCTGTTCGTGGAAAAGGATAATGAGAGATGAGGGCATGGGGAGATATGCACTTACCCTATGAGAATGAGAGAATAGAGATAAGAGCATCCAAAATAGTCTGCGTGGGAAAGAATTACGAAGCGCATGCGAGGGAGATGCGGAGCGAAATTCCCAGAGAGCCGGTTATTTTTCTCAAACCTCCCTCCTCCCTTCTACCTCCAGATTCAACCATAATTATCCCGCCAGAGAGCAGAGAGGTGGAGCACGAGGTTGAGCTTGCGGTGATTGTGAAAAAAAGAGCAAAGAAAGTTCCGGTTGATAGTGCAATGGACTACATCCTTGGCTACACGGTGTTTTTGGACATGACCGCTAGGGATATTCAGAGGGAGGCGAAGAGAAGAGGACTGCCATGGACGGTGAGCAAGGGATTTGACACCTTCGCACCCATTGGACCCAGAATAGTGGATGCAGGGAATATAAATCCGCATAACCTTGAAATCTCGCTGCATGTGAATGGAGAGATTAGGCAGCATGGTAACACCTCAGCGATGATTTTCAAAGTGCCAGAATTGATAGCCTACATATCTTCCATAATGACACTGGAACCTGGGGACATCATAGCAACAGGCACGCCGTCGGGAGTGGGACCCGTGCATGATGGAGCCGTCATTGAGGCGAAAATTGATGGGATTGGAACTCTGAGAGAAAATGTGGAGAGAAATTAAGGCACGAGCACCGCCGCAGCAATCACGGTGGTCCACTCTCCCGCCTTATTCACAACGGCAGTGGAAGTTATGTTTGATGTCTTAAGAATTTTGTCGTTTAGCCTCCAAACCTCCTTTTCCTCGTCCCATTCAAGATGGCTCTGCAATCCCAGCGTGGAGGCGAGCATCTCCGCCGCGAGGTCCTCCGCGTAATCCCCTGCAACCTCCGCCGTCTCGCCAAAGCTGTGGTGCTCACTTAGATACCCGTATTTACTGCGGTCCTTGGGTATGGCAAGACCCACGGATGCGGAAATCAGACGATTGAGCTCGTTGCTGGAGTTTTTCGCCATTACAACGAATACTATCTGTCCCGCTTTTAGATACTTTAGACCTTCTTCCCTGCTCACAATCTCCGCGTTTGGCGGGAATATGGAACTCACTTCAACAAGATTGAACTGCGCAATGCCCGCATCTCGGAGCGCACGTTCAAATGAGCCCAATTTGCTGGAATGTCTTCCAACGCCCTTAGTGAAGAATACCTTGGTTGGTATGAGATTCAACATTTACATTACCCTCATCTTCATCGCGGTGACTATTGATTCATCATCCACATACACCTCATCGGAGAGCTCCACATGTCCGCTCACCAGCGGCTCTGGCTTGCCAAGAGCTTCAATTCTTATCAGGGTGGAGCGATAGAAATCCGCGTCTATGTTTGAATTCCCCGAGAGCTTATCAACCATCTTCTTTATCTCGTAATAATCCTCCGAAATTTCCAGATTTCCAGCCATGGGATACACGTTGAAATCCCTTAGCATGTCAGTTATGACAAAATTCATGTCCAGCAGCATTCTCTCAATCTTAGCCCACTTGGATAGCGAGGCTTCAATATGCGTGAGTCCAAAGTAGCCCGCTCCATTATCCACAAGGGTGCTCGCAGCTCTGGACAGGAACAGACGAATTCCGGGAATGGTCTCCACGGGATCCGTGACGAAGGTATCGTATTGCGCGTAAAACTCGCGTGGCATGTCCTGCCGCACATCAAATTTTCTCGCAGTGATGTTTAGATTCATTCTGGAGGCGACATCGTTTATGAAGGTGATGAGTCTATCATCTATTTCAAAAACGTCAACCTGACCAGGCAACCCAGTTAGGGCCATTGCGATGCTTAGGAGATCATCATCACCCACAATGGCAACTTTCGCACCCTCAAGGTCTCCGCGCTCATAGATGAATGCAAGACGCTGCATGAGGTCTTCTTCCCGGATATATCCCTGATCATAATCTGCGGTGGGCTCTGGCCTCTTTGCTGAAATCTCCTTGAATTTGTCAAGTATTCCAAACGCATCAACTCTATATCCCCTGCCGATGCACGCCTCGCAGCGAACGTTGTAATACCTCACATTCAATCGCTCAATCTCCTCAATCCCGCGGGCCGTGAGCTTTATCTTTCCATTCTTGATGTCCACTAAACCCTCCGCTTGCATTTTTCCGAGCTCATCAATTACGCGCAGGGGATTCGCATCAACCTTCTCAATTAACTTCCACGGACTTTCCTCTTTCAGTAGATACCTCAATATTTGCTTCCTCGTTCTCAACGCTAACACCTCTATCCATCTTAACCACATCAACACGCGCAGGATTGAGCTTCTCTCTTATGTACTGATACGCCTTTTCAGCCTGTTCCCTGTCTCCGCAGGTGTAGATGTCTAAAGTCACCAGCCCGTGCTCTGGCCATGTGTGAAAACTCAGATGCGATTCTGCTATCAAAATCACACCGCTGGCACCTTCAGGCCGGAACTGATAATAATCAGAAGAAATCTTGCTCAACCTTGCAAACTTAACTGCACCCTCAAAAATCTCCTTCATTCTCTCTACCCTAGCCAATATCGTTGGGTCCACACCATACATGTCCGCAATGATGTGAATCCCGACAGCCATCTTCATCACCTTCCATTTCTTTTTCACCTCCAGAATGTTTTTAAGGGCGTGGGTGAGTAATGTAATTTGGTATTTGAATTTTGCGTATGAATCTGTTTTTGAACTATAAATGCATGGGAGCATATAGATATTTTGTGGATACACATTGGGGGTTTAATTACAATCAAAATATTAAAAAATTACAAAATATGGCTTTCTCCGGGATTTAGAATCACAAGCTCTATCCCTTCCCTCTCAAGATCCTCTTTCATTTCTTCTGGATTTGCTTTTATTGGGGGCCATGTGTCGTAGTGCATGGGTATCACTACTCTCGGATGTATCCATTTTGCAGCGATTTTTGCGAGTGAAGTGTCCATGGTGAAGAGTCCACCTATGGGCAATAGTGCGACATCCGGGTTGTATATTTCTCCAATTAGCTTCATATCTCCAAACAATCCAGTATCTCCCGCATGGTAGATGACTTTTCCGTCCATCTCTATGATAAAACCAGCAGGAAGTCCTCCGGATCTACCAAATTCTGCTTCAGTGATTCCAGCAGAGTGCAAAGCAGGCACCATGGTTATCTTCACACCTTCATGCTCATAAGTACCGCTAAAATTCATACCTACTGAGTTTGCACCTTTTGTTTTAATATATTCTGCAAGTTCATATATGGCCACGATAGGCACATTTTTTCTTTTAGAAATGAAAACTGCATCACCCAAATGGTCTCCATGGCCATGGGTAACAGCTATTATATCACACTCAATTTCATCAGGCTTTATGGGTGCCTTTTCATTACCGGTTATGAACGGGTCAATCAGAACTCTTTTGCTACCCTCTATCAGAAACGCTGAATGTCCCAACCATGTTATCTTCATGTTCCTCACCTCAAAGGTAATATGAGTTAATCAATTAAAAATTTTCTCTTAGTTAAGTGAGTTTATACTCACGGACTATGGAGGAATACAGGAGGAAGCCACAGCTCCCGTTTTAAAAAAGAAAGTGTTTCTTTATCAAACGGCAATACACCAAACTCTCCATCCCCTTTTGGTGACGGGAAAGCAGGAGAAAAAATAATAAATATAATAAAAAATCTGATTTGATTTATGAAAAAATAAGGAGGAGACATACGCAAAGTCTCTTGTATTTATGGTTCTAACTTATTCTCTCTGAACGATAGTAAATCTCACCACCGGTTATAATCACTAGCACCCCAAATATAGCAACTATAACTGACGGAGGATACGAGACCAGAGACCATCCTATCCACCTTAGATAAAAGGCGGCACCGTAAGTTATTAGTCCAAGTCCTATCAGAACCGATGCGGCTTTTTTGTACTTCTCTCTGTTCATCTCGTTAATAAGCCTTTTATTTCTTCTTTCAGCCCACATATACAAGAAACTCGGAAGCACAAAAACCGATAGAACAAAGCTGTAGAGAATTGAAAGTGCTGCGATTTCTCCGAACTCGCTTATGGGTGGCATGGATGAGAGTATCAAAGTACCAAATCCAGCCATGGTCGTTGTTGCGGCTCCAAATATTGAGGAGCCAGTTTGTCTCACTGTTTTTTCCACTGCGTCGTTAAGGTTATCCTCTTTTTCTAAGTCCTCTAAGTACCTGTGAGTTATGTGAATTGCATAGGTGATACCCAAACCAATTGTCAGGGATGTTATGGTCACCGTCACAACGTTAAATCCGATTCCAAGGGCGTACATACTTCCTAGTAGCCAAATAAGAGCGATTATAACTGGCAATGAAGTTATTAATCCCAAAACATAGCTCTTTGCTTCGTAATAAAACACGATGGTAAGAACAATGAGAGATGCTACAATAGTTATAATCAGAGAGTTCCATTCACTACTTCCCAGAAGGTCAAGAACATGGAAAGTTAATATGTTGTCTCCAGTTAGAGTAGCCTTATATCCCAACTTCTTTATGGGCTTTATATCATCATTTATTTCTTCTGTGATGACTCTGTTTTCCTTGTCTGTGCTTGCTGTACTGCTTACCACTATGAGCATTGAATCGTAACTACCATTTGTGCCTTTGTGGAGTATAGTATTTCCCCCACCATACTCGTAAAGCCAGTTGTATATGGCTGTTATATTGTGATCCGGGAGCCCGTCTCCATCCGTATCATTCTCGCTAACCATCTTCGCAAAGCTCATATTCTTTTCGGACCATTCTTCAATGTATGTTGTTATGCTTTTGCACTGCGGATAATTCACATATTTATCATCCTGTATATTATTCATAGTTTTGTCCACTGCTTTTATGAGTTCTGGAGAGGTTACATTTCCTTGAATCAGCACATAATTGTCGCTCATTGAGGAGGAGTTAAAGTTGTCCATCATGAAGTCAATGGTATGTGATATTTCCAAATTTTTAGGTAGAAAATCCTTTATGTCAAATGTTGTGTTTACATTCACTCCTGCGTAGAATGCCACACTCGTGATTAATAATATCAGTATTAACACCGCATACCTGTGCTTTTCTGCGCCCATTGCTCCCAACGCCATAAACTTGTTGAGAGCCACAACCCCTGAGCCCACGCGTTTCTCATCTTTTTTGATTTTCAACTTACCTTTCCTCTCTCTTCTTTCATCAATGAGTATCTTTATGGCAGGAACGAGAGTTGTAAATATAATGAACGCCCCAAAAATTCCCACGGCATTCATCACGCCAAAGCTCTGAATTGGGGGGATTGGAGAGGATAGATTGGAAAGAAAAGCTACAACGGTGGTAACTGTAGCAAGGATGAGGCCCATTCCTAAGTTTGTTATCATCACTCTCATTGCCTCTCTCACTTTATGGCCATTTCTAAGTTCTTCCCTGTACCTCAATATGGTGTGTATTGCGTAGTCAATACCCAAACCCACCAGCAAAACTGCGACCATTGTACTTATCTGATTGAAATCATAGTTCATTATCACTCCGAATCCATAGGCCCAAAGTATGGCTAATCCCAAGCCCACAAGTCCCAAGACGGTATCAAGAATGCTTCTGAATGTAACTAAGAGAATTATGACAACTAAAATCATAGCTACTGGGAGAAGAACGTTCATTGTTTCGTTTGCCGTTTTCTCAGTTGCTTCTGAAATCATGTACGAGCCCATAACCATTAGTTTATCGTGAGTTTTGACTTTTTTGACTTCCTGCGCCACGGTCTCTTCCACACGCTCCATTTTCTTTGAATGCTCAGACGAACTCTCTCCATTTGATTTCGTATCGTTGAGCATAACAATCATTATGGCCGCGTTTGCATGGTGCCCATCAAAGTCCTTTGAGAACATGTTTTTGAGCTGAGTGGAAAACTGGTCCATCATATACGAGAATCCGCTAAGATACTGGGTATTGTTCAAAAACATTGATAGACCCATACTCGCATTTTCAATCTTTTTGCTAATGTTTTTGTACATTTCAAGAGAGTGAATAACATTAGATTCTCCAGTGGTATTATAAACAAACTCAATACCCGAAATTAAATAACTAAGGTTCATTTGAAACATAGTCATATTAGCGCTCATATTTTTTAGTACGGGTGTGGTGGAGTTAAGAGTATCAGTTAAATTTGAAGGATTGTAATTTTCCACTTTGTTTATTGTATTCCATATCTGCTGCTGGCTCATATTATTCAGAATTTCAGCCTTTTTCGTGGCATTCATTGAGAAGTCGGGCATGTTAATATTCGGTGTATTAAAACTAACATTTAGCTTAGGTGTGTTATTCATAATTGATGCAAGAGTCATCTCTGTAAGATACATATTCTCAATGCAACCTTTGTATGTGTCATTCACCTGAGCTTCAAATGCATGTTTTAAAGAGTAAAATATATCAATTTCCTGAGAACCGCCTCCAGAGGGAAGGTCTTTCATCAGTTTCATCTCTGCGTTGAATATGTTAATGGCAAACACCGCAGTTTTTGAGTGCTGCAACACATAATCAAGATTCTCCAGCGCGGATTCAAACCAAGTATAATACGGATTGCGCATGGATTTCGTCGCATTTTCCACATAATTTTTCTGGGTTTCCAAGTCTTGATTCGTGCTTTTAACTTTGTTGATTACCCTATCTAAAGCGTTGGTGGTGTTTTGCAAGGAATCGTGATCTATCATATTTTTAATCATAGTCAGTGTATCTTTTAGATTCACAGCGGAGTTGTAGCCATCTATGAATCCCTGAGCAACGCTCTTAGTGGTGTTTGCCTCATAGGCCACATCGTAGTAAATATGCTGATTTTTGAGCCATTCGTTGAAGGTGCTGTTGAAAATCACAAGCATGTTGTGAAAATCTCCATTGGTAAAAGATAGCATCACGCTAATGTTCTGCTCCACGCTGAGTATGTCATGGGTCCTCAGGTTTCCATTTTTTAGGTGGTAAAGAAAAGTTCCAATTGAGCGGTTGTAATTTTTATAGTACGGAAGCACTTTTTCCATATTTTCAATTTCATCTGAAGCATAGGATATTATTTTTTCCATTACAATTTTTGCGGTAAAATTGTTATGATTCTGGAGATTTAGCATCACATAATTTAGTGCCTTTAAAAGCTCGTTGTTCGTTTCAATGCTGCTGTTCAGGGAACTATTGGTGTAATTTAGAGACAATGCTGTAAAGTTACCCGCCTTGATAAAATTCCTCACGCTCACTTCTTTTTTATCAATGCTCATATTTGAAGAGGTATCATTAACTAAAAAGTTAAGAAGCGGATTTTCGCTTATGTTACCCCCAGTTTCATTACTTTGGGGTGGGGTGAGCATTGTGAGCACCATTGCTTTTATGCTGTAATTTTCACCATTAATGAGAGTAGCACTTATATTTTCCATAATTGGTTCAAATACGCTCATGTTTGTTGGACCTTGAGATGGAGGAATAAATAAAAGTAAAACAATGCTCTTTGCATCGCCTCTTATAGAATGTGCATTTTCGTAAATAGTGTGGTAATCGCCGATTACACTTTTCATCATGGTTATTGGTATAATCATTGCACTGAAGTTAATTTTTGATGAGTTTGATTTCATATCTTTTAAAATTTTTATAAGTTTATCTTCAAAATTTATAGTCTGGTTGCCCATGACCACCATATCTGCAGGAGAAATTATGCTGTTTTCAGGGGAGTCTGGATTTTTAAGGTATTTGAGGACATTTTTATCTTTTTCAAGGTTTATCTTCACCTTAAACATATCCTCCAGAGAAGTTTTGCTAACCGTGTTGTTTCCTGCCAAAATAATTTCCATTATGTCGGTGTCTCCAAAATTTTTACTTACATTCATCTGAGCCTGCACCACGGCATCGTTGGGAAGAAAGGACCTTAAATCAGCGCTCATCTGCATCTGTGAAGCGTAGAACCCAAACAATGCTGTTATAAGAAGCACCACGATTATAGTTGTCACAGGCTTTTTGCTCACCACATCTCCAAGAGCTCTCATCTCCATGCTCATCACCTGATTTCACAATACTGATTTTTTACTTAAATTTTTGCAACAGAGTCCAATTAAAAATTAAATAGTTAAATGGAATCAAACATTATTGTTAATTTTTTGAAAATTCTTAAATAGGATCTCCCCTTATCTGAAACTATGGCATTCAAATTGCGAGATACAGATAAAAAAGTTCTGTGCTACCTTTCAAAGTATGTAAATCACAATCTTAAGGAGATATCCGAGATTAGCGGTATTAATTATTGGGGTCTTTACAAAATTTATGAGAGGTTGAGAAATGCGGGGGTATTGCGTGAAGTGATAATTCCCAACTTTTCGTATTTGGGATATGAGGTGTTTTCAGCAGGATACGGAAATCTAACAAAGAAAAGGGTATTGGAGATGCTTAGGCTTAGAGAGGAGGGTGAATTTAAAGAGTATTCATCACTCCTATTTTACGGCATTGCAGAATCATACAGAGGGTTTGTTTTTGGCTTGGCTCGGAACTACACACAGGTTAAAAAAGCACTCATAGCAGCTGAGAGAACAATAAGAATACGCGACATTCTGAAATCAAACGAGATAGAGATGGTCTTTTTACCACTTTCCATAGCTCATATTCCCATATTATTTGATTATTCGCGATTGCTTTGCAGAGCGGCTGAAATTCCTAACAACGAATTTCTGGGTATGCCTGAAAGCAAACCTGAGAGAAACCTCACAAAGAGAGAGAGAATGGCGATGGAGATAATGTTGAGAAATCCGCGAGAATCGCTTTCATCAATAGCAAAAAAAATAAATGCAACAATTCAGACGGCATCAAAAATCAAGAGGCGACTGTTTGAGGAGGGCTGGCTGGTGAGGCGTTTTATACCAAACCTATCCGCCTTAGGATACGAAGTAATGGTGTTCGCACACTGGCACACAAATCCTGCAAAAATGGAGAAATTAGATTCTCTCAAAGAGGGCATGAAAGAGGGACAGGTTGATATGTCCAATATAGTGTTTTTAGGATATGATGTGCTGGAAGGAGTGGCAATAGCTGTGTTTCACACATTGAAAGAGAGCAGGGAGATAATATCTTTCTTTGAGAAGCTGGGCGAAGGCGTGGGTGTGCTTGCTGAAGATCCAAAGATAATGTTTCTTTCCTTACAGGAAGGAATAAAAATAAAAGATCATGTTTACGATGGAATCATTGAGAATATGCCTCCGCGCCAAGCAGTTTTAAAGCCATGTTAACTTCAAATGCCACTCCATAGATGAGCGCGGATTCGTCAATATTGAATTTCGGGCTGTGATGTGGATATACAATTCCCAACTTCTCATTTCTGACTCCCAAGAATGCGAATAAACCCGGCACTCTTCTTGCATACTCTGAAAAGTCCTCTCCGCCCATGTTCGGAGGTTGCTCAACAACATCCGTGATTTTAGATGCCACACTTCTTCCAATTTCAGCAAGCTCTTTATCATTCACCGTTGCGTGATTTATGCATCTATAATCCACTTCAGCCGTGCAATTAAAACTCTCTGCCATACGCTTTGCAATTTCTTTCACTCTTTTCTCAATGAGCTTATGCACATCCTCGTCAAAGGTTCTAACTGTTCCTTCAATATCCACATACTCAGGAATGATATTGAATGCAGTTCCACCATTTATCTTTCCTACCGTAACCACCGCTGGCTTCAGGGGATCCACATTTCTGCCCACAATGCTCTGCATTCCGGCAATAATGTGTGCGGAAGTTACAATTGGATCTGCAGTTTGATGTGGCGACGCACCATGGCCTCCCTTTCCTTCAACACGGATTTTGAACTGATCCACGGATGCAAGCACTGGTCCGGGTGAGATGGCCAGAGTTTTTGATGGCAAATCAGCCCATACATGCACTGCAAATATTGAACTCACCTTATCAATGGCTCCTTCTTCAACCATTTTGGATGCTCCGTTTAGGCCTTCCTCCGCAGGTTGAAAAATAAATCTGACCGAGCCGTCAAAATTTGTCTGAGAGAGAATTTTAGCGGTTATTAAGAGCATTGCTGTGTGTGCATCATGGCCACATGCGTGCATTATACCCGCCACCTCGGAACGGTACGGTATGGCATTCTCTTCTTGAATTGGAAGTGCATCCATATCCGCGCGTATAGCTATTACTTTATCATTTCCGTTTTTCAACTCTCCCAAAACACCTGTTTTTGCCATTCTGCGAGTTGTTATTCCGAGAGATTCAAGATAATCCTTTACAACCCCTGAGGTGCGAAACTCCTCAAATCCCAGCTCTGGATGTTTGTGAAAATCTCTTCGCAGAGATATCAGTTCATCTTCGTATTTTTTCAATTCTGAAATTGAAAATGCCATGATTCATTATAGCCACTATGTATTTAAGCTATTTCTCTTTGTACGGAAGCATACGCTCTACCTCATCGGTTATTAAAATCTCACATAAATCTTCCAGTCCAGAGATTTCCTTTTCTTCATTAACTGTCCAAAATCCAATCTTCACTCCGAACATACGATAAAATTTAATCAGCCATCTTGTTTTTTTCACACCTATATACTTTTTCATAAGTATTGGAGGATTTAAGAACTCTGCGCGCACTCTCAAAAAATAGTAAGGCAGGCTTATGAATGATGCATTGCCTCCAAAGGCTGTGAGAATGGCGATACGAGCATCCTCTGATAATCTCCTCAAATTTTTCAAAGCTTTAAGTTCAAATGATGAAAATATTGTTCTTTTGAGGGCATTATGCGATTTCACAATATTGTATGCTCCTTCAACAGCTTCAACATCTTTTATCTCAACATTTATTATTGCAGTTTCTGGCAGGGCATCGTAAACCTCTTCAAGAAGGGGCATTCTTTCACCCTCTTGGCGGTACTGAAGCAACGATTCATAGGTGCTGTCTTTAACATTTACATCCACGCCATAAGTCTTTTTTAGATTGTTGTCATGGCTCACCACTATCTTACCATCGGCGGTTTTCCACACATCAAGCTCAACTCCATCCGCTCCATACTCAATAGCCTTTTTAAAAGCCAACAATGTATTTTGAGGGTACTTTGTACTGTATCCTCTATGTCCGAGAATAATCATATAATTGCATGGGCAATGTTTATTAAATATGTTTCCTTTGCGTATTCATGACTGATAGAGAAGAAGTTTTGAGAAAGGCTAGAGAGCTTGGAGAAACTCTAAGGAAAAGTGATGAGTACAAGGAGCTTATGAATGCACAGAAAGAGCTTGACGAGGACACTGAGGTTCAGGAGATGATTAAAAAATACGATGTGAAGAGAAACGAATTGCAAATGAAGCAGATGACCGGACAGAATGTTGACGAAGAACTTACAGAGCTCACTGAGATGGAAGGTAAGATAATGGGCAGAGAGAGCATGAAAAAGTATGCGGAAGCTGAGGAAAAGTTCAAAAATTTGGTGGATGAAGCCAATCAGGAAATTGTAAAAGCTATGGAGGAGCAAGACAGCTGATTCACAAAAGTTAAATAATCGCAACTCTTAATCTTTTTATGGAATTCGCATACGTTTTGGAGAAGAGCCTCAGTTTTGAAGAAGCTGAGAGCAGGTTCAGAGATGCTATTGAGAGCGTTGGATTGAAAGTTGTAGGCGAGGTCATGCCCAGCGAGAAAATCAAGAAAGGATTGAGAATTGACATACCACCTTATAAAATTCTCCTGATCTGCCATGCAAAGTACATGTACGATATGTTGCAGATGAATTATAACATAGCAGCTTTAGTTCCGTGCCATGGAATAGTTTACGAGAAAGATGGAAAGGTTTATGTGGGTGTGGATTTTGCAACGCAGAAAGTTGCACCGGCAGGCGAGGAATTTGTGAAGATGCTGGAGGATGCAGAGAAGAAGCTTAAAGAAGCGGTGGATAAAGTCTAATGAAATTTCTTCTTTTAGAATTTAACCTTTGAAAAATATCAGTATATCTCCTTTTTTTAGAACAGTTTCAGGGCTTGGGTTCTTTATTATGTCCTTTCCTCGCTTAATTGCTATCACGGTTCCAACGCGTCTTCTAATGTCCGTGTTTTTTAGTTTTCTGTTCAAGTATCTAAGTGGGAGTTCAAGGGCATATATGTTCACATTCTCCGAAAACATAACGGAATTGATCAACTCGGCAGCTTTTGGACTTAATAGAGAGGTGAGTATCTCCCTGCCTATCAACTCACTTTCCACAAGCACGTTGTTTGCTCCGGCTTTGTATGCTTTATCAACATTTTCGTGTTTTTTAATTATAACACCTATATTTATCCACGGGTTGAGTGTTCTTGCGAGTAGAGTGATGTAAATGTTCCGATTATCATCTCCCGTCGCCACAATTATTATTTCTTCATCTTCCACACCAGCACGCTTTAAAATTTCCGGATCCTCTGGATTACCCCATATAAAATTCTCTTTCTCTTCGTCAAATGATGTGTCTATGAACTTTCCGTTGAGCTTCTTTGTTATCTCGTTGTATCCGCATATAATCATGAGGCCTCAACCTCCGAGGGCAGATAAATTATAACATCCCCTGATTTTAGTGTGAAATTTGGAGATGGGTCTGTTATCATCTTTCCATTCCTATAAATGGCGATGATGGTCCCGTACTTTTCCCTGAATCTCAGCTCAGAAATTTTCTTTCCTGTCATCTTTCCCTTCACCATTTTTTCGCTTATTTTAAGGCGCTCTACTGAAGCGAAAATGTCATATTTGTAGTCTCCGGAGGACCAGTACTGAATGGTTTTTCCAATAATTTTGTTTCTCGGTATAACTGTGTTTGCTCCTGATTTCTTTATTATCTCTTCTCCACTTTCAGTTGTTGCTATTGCGATTATGTTCAAATCTTCAGTTATGCTCCTTGCAGTCAAGCTTATCATTGCATTTTTCATATCATCCATCAAAGCAATTAGCGCAGTGGCTCGCAGTACATTTGCCTTTTTGATTGTTGATATCTCAGTGCAATCTCCTTCAACATGGGGCATGTCATCGGGGGCATGATTGTCCACTACTACATACGGAATTCCCAGCATTTTTAGTTTTTCCGCAATATACAATGCAAACTCGTTGTAGCCACATATTATCACATGAGCGTCTTTGGGGATTGGCACTCTCCAGCCGCGCTCGGCCATTTTGATTTTCATCTCAAACCAAGGACCTATTATCGTTTGAATTCCACCGAATATTATAGCCAATCCAAGCCCAAGATAAAAGATGTGAAACCATTTGCCCACCTCGCTAGTGAGCATTGAATTTGGAGGGTAATATCCAAGAGTGGATATGGTTGCAACGCTGAAATATATGGCGTCTGTGAGTGTGGCTGAATGATGCTCAACGTATATTCTTATTATCAAATACCCCAAGCTTCCTATTAGAATGAGTGAAAATACCATGAGGACGAAGAGAATTATGCGGTTTCTGAGAGCAAAGGCCATTGTGTACCCGATGAGAATCATGGATTTAGATTTTTCCTTTATTTGATGGAGCTTAATTTCCATAAAGATGAAAAAGAATGTAAAAAGCGGTAAATTTAAATGCAAAATTGCCTATTCTCAAAGTATGGGCAGGGATGATATTCTGAACGAAGTAGTGGATATAAAAAAGAGGATTAATGAAATAGATGCAAAGATGGACCGTGTTTTGAAAAAAATATTAGAACTTGAATCAAAGTTCAAAGAGATTGAAAAGCTTGAAGAGAGCATGAGCGCCCTGCCCGCAAAGCTCAACACTACATCTTTTCAGGTTATCTCTCAGTTCAAGGATGAGATTGGAGATATTGAGGATGAGTTTGAGGAGAGAATAGACAACACTATGGGAAAGCTTGAGTCTCTGGCGAATATGAACATTCGTCTCACGCAATTTGAACAAACTATGAAAGCGTATATGGATAAGATGAGATACATGCTTCTTGAGCTTGAAGATGAAATAAAAGAAGGGAGGTATGAGAATGGCCAATGAAGATAAAAAGCCCATGATTCTGAAAACATTGAGCGAAGTGAGGAGCAATCTGCCAAAGAGCGTTAAGAAGAAGATACCTGATGCGGAGCATTACATAGATTTGGCCATGACCATGGTCAATCAGTACATAGAAATAAAAGAGAAACTTGAAAAGGCAATTAACCAGCTTGATGAGATATCAAAGCGGGTGGACAGCTCAAGCAAAAAGCTTGAGGAATCCGTTGAGAAGAGAGTTGAGGGATTGAACAAACGGGAGGACGAACTCACTCAGCTCTTAAATAAGTTGTCAGATATAGATACGAGAATTCAAGCTGTGGAGGAGAGAGAAGAGCGTGTTGCAGAGCGAGAAGCAAAGGTTCAGGAATGGGAAAAGAGGCTTCAGGAGAAAGATGCGACGGTTGATAGAATAATAGACGCAAACACTCAAATAGTTGAGCAGATACGGGATAGGAGTGAGCAGCTTCAGAATCTCCTCTCAACAATACTTGAAACAAAGGTCAGGTGGGAAGAGGAGGCAAAGGAGAAGGAAGCATCGTTTAGAAAGAGGGAAGAGCTAATTGAGAAGATTAAAAACACGCTGGAGCTGAGAGCGAGGGAAATAATGAAGAAGGAAGATGAGCTCAACGAGTTGGAGAGAAGAAAGAAGGAACTTGAAAAAGAGCTTGCTGAGATTGAGAAGAAAAAGATGGAAGAACTCAAAGAGAAGGAGAAGGAGCTGGATGAGCTCAGAGAGGAGCTGAACGAGAAAGAGGAGAAGCTTCTTGGCGAGCGGCGCATACTGGCAGAGCGGGAAGAAAAACTCAACATTCGCAAAAAAGAGCTTGAGAAGTGGAGCGATGAGTTGAGGAGAAAGGAAGAGTTGCTGAAGAGCTATCAGGAGCAGATAAACGAGTTGAAGGAGGAAATAACGTTCTTGAATCAAAGAGTCAGTGAGCTAACGAAGGAGAAAATGGAGCTGGAGAAGGACATTGCGCTTTTAAAAGAGAAAATCTAATCTTCTTTTTTGCGAAGGGATTTAATCGTATAAAGGCATGTACCCTTATGTTTGAGAAGCTTATAAATCCTGAGAGCATAGCGGTGATAGGGGCTTCCCACAACGAGAAGAAAATAGGCTTTGTAGTTCTTAAAAATCTCGTTTCACACAAATACAAAGGCAAGGTTTATCCAGTGAATCCTCGTGGTGGCGAAATTTTAGGATTTAAAGTTTACAAAACAGTGGCTGATATACCTGATGTGGACCTCTCTGTAATCACGCTTCCTGCAGAGTTAACTGTCCAAGTTTTTGAAGATGTTGCCAAGAAATCTAAATTCATCATTCCAATTGCCGGTGGCTTTGGAGAAATCGGCGCGGAAGGTAAGGAAAGAGAGAGAAAAATCAGAGAGATTGCCAAAAAATATGGAACAAGAATAATTGGGCCAAATACGGTGGGTGTTCTGTTTCCCTCTTCAGGGGTGAACACAGCACTTATAGTTCCTGAGCGCTCAAGATTTCCAGAAGATGGTGACATTGCGTTCATAACCCAAAGCGGAGCTCTTGGACTTCTGACCATGGACGAGTTCTCCATGTACGGTGTAGGATTCTCGCATTTCATAAATCTGGGAAATCGCGTGGATGTGAACGAAAACGAGCTTTTGAAATATTTTGGGATAGATGACAAATCAAAGGTAATCGTGCTGTACATTGAGAGCTTCAAAGATGGCCGAGAATTTATGAGCATTGCGAGAGAAGTTAGCAAAAAGAAGGGGATTGTTGTGCTCAAGGCTGGGCGCACCTCACGAGGCAGCAAGGCTGCAAGCTTGCACACGGGTGCTCTGGGTGGCAGTGATAAAATAGCGGAGGGAGCGTTCAAGCAATGTGGAGTTATTCGGGCTTACGATGAAATTGAGCTGATTGATTATGCACGAGCCTTAGCGCATGGAAAGCCAATTTACGGGAACAGAGTTGCAGTTGTCACATCGGCGGGTGGAGTTGGAGTTGTCAGCACGGATTACATTGAGAGTAATGTGAAAGGTGTGGATATGAAGATGGCTGATATAAGTGAAGAGGTTAAAAAGAAAATAAAAGAGGAAGTTGTTCCTTTTGCTTCGGTGGAGAACCCGATTGATATGACTGCACAGGCAAGCGATGAAGATTACGATGGAGTTCTTGAAGCTTTGAACTCAGATCCAAATGTGGATGCTATATTAGTTTACGCGCTGTTTCAAACACCTTTGATAAGTGAAAGGTTAGTGGACATCGTAACTGATTGGAGTAAGAGAGGCAAGCCCATGGTGGTAGGGGTGATAGGAAGCGAATTCGCAATGGATATGATTAGGAGATTTGAGAGTAATGGTGTGCCGGTTTATCCAAGCATTGAGAGAGCGGTAAAAGCGCTCCGCGCTCTTTATGAGCGTGGAAAGATTTTGAGGAGGTTGAGAGAATGAACGAGTATGAAGCAAAAACCCTGCTGAAAAATGTGGGAATACGAGTGCCAAACTCCACCGTGGTACAGTCAGAGGAAGATTTAAAAAATATGAATTTGAGGTATCCTCTGGTAGCCAAAGTTCTAAGTGATGAAATACTACACAAAAGCGATGTGGGTGGGGTAATTCTTCGCATACAGAATGAAAATGATGCTATTTATGCATTCAAAAAAATACATGAGAAATTTGGCACCCCGGTGCTGTTTGAAGAGATGATTCAAGGCGGTGTTGAACTAATAGTGGGTGTGACTGTTGATCCATCATTTGGCCATGCTATAATGTTTGGACTTGGTGGAATATTCACTGAGATTTACAAAGATGTCACATTCAGAGTGATTCCCATAACCAAAGAGGATGCTGAGGACATGCTTGAGGACATAAAAGGCAAAAAAATTATTGAGGGGTACCGTGGAATAAATGTGAAGAGAGAGAAAATTATTGAGCTACTTTTAAAGGTATCAAATTTGGTAGAGAAGGAGCCAGATATAGTTGGCATGGACCTAAATCCGGTGCTCGCAACGGAAAACGACGTGTATGTTTTGGATGCAAAGATTATAAAAGCTTCTCAGTCACCATGAGCAAAGCGTTCAATATAGCTTCTGCATCTCCTATGCACGACATTCCTGCGGCGCTCTCATGGCCCCCGTAAGTGCAAGAGAAATCATCACTCACCTTTTTAAGGATATCCAAGAGGTTCAGTTCTTTGCTTCTTCCAGTTACTCTTACACTTTCCTTTTTGGAATTTGCCACAAACACCACATCACACAGTTCTCGTGTAAAGGATGCAAAGGAGCTTTCATGCGCACCAATCTGCGTGACGCATATTATCTTCTTGCCCTTTGTCCTGAACTTCAGGCGCTGCATTCCCTTCAACATGGCTACTTTCTCACCATGGGTGTATGGAAAGTCAAAGAGCTCTGCCACCTCTGAAAACTCTAACTCAGCATCTTCTAAAATCTTTGTAAAAATTGAAAATGTACGGCTGTTTGCAAATCTGAACCATCTTGTATCTGAAATTATGCCCCCGATGAGGAGTATTGCTGCCTCTCGGCTCTTTGGTTTCCCGAACATGTCGTAAAGCATCTCAGAGCATGATGGGTATTCAGGCTTTACCACTCTCGTGTCAGAGAATATGTTGTTGCTAAGATGATGATCGTAAACAGCATCAACTCGTACATCTCTGAACTTGCCCAGTTGCTCTCTGCTCGCAGTGTCCACCGCTATGATCTCATCGTAACCCTCAGGGTCAAAATCGTCAATCACATTAATATTAAATTTGCGAGATATCTCCTTTGCGAATCTGTCCAGTCCGTCAGATGCTATGGTAGCTCCGCCCAAAATAGAAGATAGGTAGTAGGCAGAACCAAGTGCGTCAAGGTCCGCATTTCTGTGCATCAAAATCAGGCGGATTGTGCTCCTCCTCCGTACTTTGCAAATTCAGCCTGTATGTCTTTTAGTTTTTTCTCAAGGAGTTCCTGTTGTTTGATGACTGTCTTCATTTTGAGCTCAAGAAGTTCCTTCTTCTCTTCAAGCTCGGATTTGATGGCTTCTTTGCTGCTGACTCTAACAAGAATGCTACCTACGCTTTTGTATATGGGCGCATCATCGGATATTTTGTCAAGCTCTTCCAAGCTCTTTTCAGTCTCTTTTAATGCAACTTCAATTTGGTACCTCTGAGACACTATGGCCTCAAGCTCTCCCTGCAGTCTTTGGGCCTGCTCAAGCTTCTCTTTCAAATATGGAGCTAAACTAACTGCCATCTTCAATCACCTCTTCAACATCCAGTGCCAGCTGAAACCACCTAAGATACGAATTTAAAGCGGCTCTTAGAGCATGCGGGTCTTCTGCGAGTATTTTTATTGTAAGTGAATCTTCACCGCCCACTCTAACACGAGTGCGGGGCACATCCCTTCCGCTTTCAACTTCCAGCGCTCTCCGAATGCGATTCACCTGCTCTTTTGGAAGTGAGCCTTCAATGGTCAGCTCGTACACGGCACGTAATCTGAAATATGTATTTAGATATTTTCCCTTAATCGCGCTTTTTAATCATTTCAAACCCTGTGTACGGAACGAGTGCATCGGGAATTCTTATGCCCGTATCTTCCTGAAAGTTCTCCATTATCGCAACCATTATTCTCGTTGTTGCAAGGGCTGTGCTATTCAATGTGTGTGCAAAAATTTTATCGCCCTTTCTTCTTATTCTAATTTTAAGCCTGCGAGATTGATAATCAAGGCAATTTGAACAGGAGACCACCTCTCTGAACCTCTGTTGAGCAGGCATCCAGACTTCCACATCGTACTTTCTTGAGGCCACTGCCCCTAACTCACCTGAGCATATATCAATCACCCTGTATGGCAATTCCAGCTTTTTGAGTATTTCCTCCGCGTTTGAAATCAACTCACCCATATATTTATCTGATTCTTCAGGAGCCGTTATAATCACCTGCTCAACCTTGTAAAAATTGTGAACTCTGAATATACCCTTAGTGTCCTTTCCATGCGCTCCCGCTTCTTTACGGAAGCACGGAGAAATACCCACATACTTCTTTGGAAGCTCCTCATCGTTCAGTATCTCGTTCATGTGCATTGCTACAAGAGGATGCTCTGCCGTTGCAATCATGTAGAGGTCCTCACCTTCAATTTTGTATATCATTTCTTCAAATGCAGAAAAATCCGTGACACCTTCCATAGCTGCACGCCTTATCATCAGGGGTGGAGCTATTGGCACAAAACCCCGTGAGATCATGTGATCCAGTGCAAAACGAATTAGCGCCTGCTCCAGAATAACCAGCTCATTTTTTAGGTAATAAAACCTCGCGCCTGCAACCTTTCCAGCTCTCTCAATGTCAGCCAGATCATACTCTGAAAGAATATCCACATGGCTTGTGGGTCTATTTGAAATAACGCTGTATTTCATACTGCCACCAGACCACTTCAAAAAGTCGTCTAAAACATTCTCCATAACCTTCGCTGTGCCCCAAGTCCTCAACACGGGTGAGTTTTCCTCTCCTTCGCAAATGGGTGTATTATCTTCAAGCATGTTGGGAAGACTCATTAGAAGTTTATCTCTCCTAAATTTCAGCTCGTCAACCTTCTCTTGAAGATTCTTTATTTTTTCATTTATCTCCTTCATCTCCATTTTCAAATGGTTCACATCTGCCCCGCTTTTAATCATCTTTCCTATTTCCACGCTTTTCTGATTTCTGAGGTGCCTCAATCTTTCAATCTCCTTTAATGTGCTGCGCCATTCAATATCTATTGATAGTATTTCATCAACTACTGCAGTATCCTCAAACCTCTTTTTTAGCATATCCCTAATCAAATCAGGATTCTCACGGAGGAGTTTTATATCTAACATATTTTGGTGAATTGAGCAGGTGCATATAAAGATATTTACCCCGATATGCAAGCTTTAAAGAAAAATTAAAATAATTAAGAGCCATAAGCCGCTGAATGCCGGGGTAGCCAAGTGGACTACGGCGCCAGCCTTGAGAGCTGGTTCCCTGCATTGGGAGCGGGAGTTCGAATCTCCCCCCCGGCGCCATTCCATCCCACTAAAAGTTCTACCAAATTTGTAGTTTAATGAGTGGTGTATGAATATGATTAGGAAGATAAAAGGGAAAATCAGAATTCAAAAAATATGTTCTCAACAAATGATTTATTTTGGTTTGGTTGGTTCTTTAGTGTATTGGTCCTTTGTTTTGTGGAGTATTGCAATGAATCCATGGTTCTCATTCTGGAACAATGCTTTGAGCGACCTTGGTGCAGAAAAAGCAAATGATCCATGGATATACAACATTGGGCTAATCATAGCATCTCCCTTTGTAATAGTGTTCTCCTATTATCTTATCTCTATATCTGAGAACAAAATGCAGGCGGGCGGCTCACTGTATATGGGCATATCTGCAATTTTTCTTGCGTTAATTGGTGTGTTTCACGGTGGTACAAGGTACCATTCTCTTGTTACAAAATGCTTTTTTATCCAATTTTTTCTAGGTGCCATAATATTCGGTATGAGTACAATAGGATGTATGAGGATAGCAACATTAGTTATTATAATTTTGATGGTTCTGGGCGTGTTTGTCGTTTGGCCCTCGGTCGCCATGGTGGAAACTTACTATATCTCTCTGATTATGCTCTTTAACATATTTGTAATTATGTTTCTCTCTAAAATGAATGAGTGAAAATTGATGAGCCATGTCAATAGTTTTCTGATTGCTCATTTGGACCGTAATAATAGGGAAGTATAACTGGAACTCAGAGAGACCTCTGCTCCACATTAAAGAACAGAGAAAAAAGATGCTCTACAAATCCCTTATTTTTCATCTATCATCTGATTTATGCAATATGGAAGAGCAACTCAAAAAATTTAAATATGAGGATTGGTATAAGCGGTGCGATGCGGTATTCCCCCATGCTCCAATGGGTGGAGTGCCTGAAAAA
>CAYRMJ010000016.1:0-5238 GCA_964425415.1 uncultured Thermoplasmata archaeon
GCATTTCGGGGCGCAAATGCGAAGGTTGATTATCATGCCGTCCCGCATGCCATATTCACCCATCCACAGGTTGCGGGTGTGGGCATGAAGGAAGAGGAAGCTAAGAAGAAGCACGACATACTCATTGGAGAGTACAAATACGAGAACACCGCCATGGGCGAGGCAATGCATCTCAAGGATTATTTCGTAAAGGTGATTCTTGATAAGGACACATATCAAATCTTAGGGGCAACCATCGTTGGACCTCAAGCATCAGTGCTGATTCAGGAGATTATCAATCTAATGTACACGAGGGAGCAGGCGGGAGCGATGTACCGCGCACTGCACATTCACCCTGCCATGAACGAGGTGGTACAGCGGGCATTCTACAACCTGAGAGAGGCATGAGCATGGGCTTTGCAATCAAATTTGGGTTCTGGATCGCCTCGTGGCTAAGCTTAGCGGTGGTTGGAATATTCACACCCAGTCCATTTGACTTTGGTATTTTTCACATACCCCTTCTCATTCTTGGACTCATTCTCTTGTTTTACGGATTGTTGCTCAATGCAATCGCAGGGCGAACACTCAAAAAGTACGGGCACTTTGACATTCGGCGGGGCATAAAGAAACCGGAGAAGATGGTTGATGTGGGAATATACTCGTGCATGCGACATCCGGCACAGTTTGGCTCCATATTCTTTGGAGTGGGAATTGCAATGATGACCACAAATCTTTATGCCATTCTCCTCTCTGGTTTTACTTCATTTTTGGGGTTGTATTTCATAATGGCAATTGAAGAGCGAGAGACTCTGGAGGAATTTGGAGAGGAGTACTGTGAATTCATGAAGAGTAGAAAGCCGTACTCCGCATCGCTTAAATGCCTGAAGGAGGGCTTAAAAGCGCTGATGTAATCTTTTTATACTCAAACCCAATTACGCTCACTGTCTGAGGCTCCGGTGGTGTAGCACGGCCAAGCATTAGGGGCTCTCAACCCCTCGACCCGGGTTCAAATCCCGGCCGGAGCACTTTGAATGGGCTCCTACAGTTCCCCTTTCAAAACCCCTCCCTTCTTTACCTTCTTTGTTGGTCTATTTCTCCACACGGGCTCACGAGCACATTGGTGCGAGCCAGCCCCACACGGGGCGCTGAATTCCGACTGTAACACTGTGAAGGGAACCATTGCCCAATTTAAACCTACAAGAGGTATAACTTTAAAACCAATAAAAACATTATTTGAAATTTATCAATTTTTTATTTTCTGTTTTTGTTTTTAAAGTAAATTTTAGCAAATTTAAAAAACCTTTAAGCAATACTCTAAGATATGAAATGGCTCAGAGCCATGCTGGCGGTGGTTGCCGTCGTCATTATGATTGGTATCACTTTCCTATATCAGCATTCAGATGGTGTGAATAATGGAGAGAGTGGAAACGCAACAGTTATCATCTCCATAAACTACGGCTCAAAAAATATTCTTAAAAAGGAGGTGCGCTCCGGAATATCCGCATTGGATGCTCTCAAATCAGTTGCAAACGTGAGCACTTCTTACGGTGGAAGTTTTGTAAGCGGAATAAATGGAATATACGGAAACGTAAAAAAGCAAGTTGCGTGGTTTTACTACATCAACGGATTGCTCGCAAATGTAGGAGCTAACCATTATGTTTTGCATTCGGGAGACGTGATGCGCTGGGACTATCATCACTGGAGCATGAGTTTCAAAGTCAGCGCTGAGCTTGCGGATTTTCCTGAGCCATTCATTCATGGATACGAGGGCAAAAAAAGAGTAACAGTAATCGTTTATGAAGACAAATACAAAGAATATGCGGAGCAGATGTACAAATATCTTGATGGTAGGTGCAGAGTTAGGATGATTAACGAAAAAAATATAAACGATGATATGGAAAAAAGATACAACCTTATTGTTTTCGGCACAGATTATGGCGTGGGTGCAGATTTGAACTCGCATTATGAGGAGCTTGGCTTCATGTACCATGTGAAAGGAAACGCCGTTTTGGACCGCAATGAAACCACATACAAAGGAGCTTTTGCAGAGCTTGCTCAATCTCCGTACAATCCCAACGGCACGTGGTCCTGCCAAAATGTAGTGCTTCTTATCGGTGGAGACGGTTCGTATATGCCCTCTTTACTCTCCCTGCTCATCAAATCCAAAGTTTCAGGATTCTGGGCATTTGCGGGTGAGCGCTCATGAAAAGCCCCATTTTGGCAATGGCGTATCTTTTAACAGTTATGTACATGGCGCTGTCCACCCAGAGCTTAATCACCCTCCTCATACTATTTTTATCCAGCTCCGTTCCAGCATTTGCAGCTGGAAGAACGTGGATAACTTACATGAAATACTCACTCATCACCGTGCTATTCATAATTTTGTTCAACTACATTCTAATGGGTTCTTCATCCCTCATTTTCTCTTTCGCCATGGCCCTAAGCTTGCTATCCATAACCTCTGCATTTGCAGTTTTTTCAGCTCTGGTTGATTTTGAAGAGTTAATAATGATTCTTGAGAAAATGAAAATACCTCAGAAAATAACCATCGCCATGGCTCTATCCCTGCGCTTTCTGCCAGTTATGCAAAAGGAGGCTGCACAGTTAAAAGAATCTCTTTTGGCTCGGGGCGCAAATTTTAAAAGCGCAAAACTGAAAGAGCGTATTAGCGCACGCACACCCATTCTAGCCACTCTATTTTTACTTGCTCTTGAAAGAAGCGTTAGAGTCGCAGAAGCACTTGAGCTCCATGGTTTTCCATCGGACCGCAGAAATCCATGGATTGATTTGCACATTTGCAGCAGAGATGCTTTGATACTTTCCATCATCCTAATAGATGCGGCGCTTTTCACCCTTCAGCTTTTCAGTATAACACACATACCTCAAGAGATTCTCGCCATGGCACCTGCGCTTTTGGCTTTGGGGGGTTGCAAGTGATTGAGTTTGATAATTTCAGTTTCAAATACGCTCATGCTGAAAACTACGCTCTTAAAGGTGTTAATTTAAAGATTGAGAGTGGCGAATTTGTGATACTTGCAGGAGATTCAGGTAGTGGTAAATCCACATTTTTGCGTGCAATAAATGGTCTCATACCTCATTTCTACGGTGGAGAGTACTGCGGCGAGATACGTGTGTTAAACATGAATCCCATAAAAGAGAAAGTCTCTGGAATGCGAGGATATGTGGCCACACTCCTACAGGACCCAGAATCACAGATTCTTATGAACAGCGTGGAAAGAGAGATTGCATTTCAGTTGGAGAACATAGGATTGAAGAGAAGTGAGATAACCAAAAGAGTGGAAGAGGTCATTGACCTTCTTGACATAAATCACCTGCGCAGTAGAAAGACCTCAGAACTGTCAGGGGGAGAGAAGCAAAAGGTTGCACTGGCTGCTGTGATGGCTACCCACCCCCGTATCCTATTGTTAGATGAGCCAATGAGTCAAGTTGACCCTAAAAGTGCAGAGAACCTTTTGGCCATGGTCTCACGCTTCAATGACGAGTTTGGTATAACCACCATCGTGGCAGAGCACAGAATGGAGGGCTTGATTCACCGCGCGGACCGATTGATCGTGCTAAAAGATGGAACTGTGTCAGGAGACGGCGAGCCGAGAATAGTTGCATCTCGCATTGACCTTGAGAAATATGGAGTGAGCTATCCGCCCGTGGCAGCACTGGCAAAGCACAGAAATGTTGGATTTTTACCATTGACCGTCAAGGAGGCAAAGAAGCCACTGTGCCCAATGCTGAAAAATGCGAAATTTTTTGAAGATGAAGAGGAAGATGAGGAGCAAAGCGTGGAACTACGAAAAGTAAAGTTTAATTATGAAAATCGCACGGTTCTGAGAGATTTGAACCTGAAAATTCCCAAAAGAGGTGCAATTGCCATTGTTGGAAGAAACGGGTCAGGAAAGACCACTCTTGCAAAGTTAGTTTTGGGACTTCTCAAGCCCAGCGGTGGAAAAATAAAGTACAATGTGTCCAAAAACAGCATAGGAATGGTGTTTCAAAATCCCGCACTTCACATACTCGGAAACTCTGTTGAGGAGGATGTTTATTACACCCTAAAGGCGAGAGGCGAAAAAGATGACGGTAGAGTTGATAAGACTCTTAGAGAACTCGGCATAGAGCATCTTCGCAACAGAAATCCGCTGGACCTATCTGGAGGAGAGCAATTGATGTTTGCACTGGCCACCGTTCTCGTTTTCAAGCCCAAACTTTTGATTCTTGACGAGCCCACGCGGGGCATATCCCTGAGATTTCGCCGAACAGTTGAGAAAGTTATAAGAAAACAGGCAAAGCGCGGTGCGGTGCTTCTCATAAGCCACGATATGGAGCTTGTGGCTTCAAACTGTACAAAAGTGCATGTTCTTTCAGAAGGACGAATCATACTTTCTGGAAACAGGAGAGATGTGCTATCTCAATCTCTAACCCTATCCCCTCAACTCAACAAATTGGCCCAAGCATGCGATGGAGCAAACAAAAAGATACTCACGGAGGCAGATGTTCTATGAGATTATCTTACGCAGTCTCACTTCTCACGCTTATCCTTCTTCTTGCAATCACCATGCTTAACAGCACATACTTTGACGGGTACTGGGGCCTCATTTCACTGCTATTTTTATTTGCTTTCATGGCAGAATTCATATTCATATTCAACGATTCAATGAGTGGGGCAAAGGACATTGCACTTATTTCCATACTTGGCTCCTTTTCAGCGGCATCAAGAATACCTTTTGCTGGCATACCCTCCGTACAGCCCAGCACGTTCATAATAATAATGACTGGCTACACCCTTGGATACGGCGCAGGGTTCATGGTGGGATTGGAAACTGCACTGCTCTCAAATTTTATTCTTGGACAGGGTCCTTGGACCCCGTGGCAGATGCTCGCATGGGGCATAACAGGAATTTTAGGAGCGTCAATAAGGAGATTCAGAGGCGGAAAATATGAGGGTGCTATTCTTCTTGGAGTTTCTGTGATTTCTGGATACCTGTTCGGTGCCATAACAAATCTCTGGTACTGGCTCGCATTCATCAGCCCGCACACATTAGCAAGCTTTCTGATGGTTGAATCCTTATCAATTTATTTTGATACCATGCACGCTGTTGGTAACTTCATATTCATGGACCTGTTCGGACCCAAATTCGCGGATATTATGGAGAGATTCAAGCTCAAAACCATCTTTTTGAGTGCGGAGAGATGCCCTGAATAGGAAAAGGCTGTGAAAAAAGTATAAATACAAAGTAGTGCTTTTAA
>CAYRMJ010000016.1:5338-23260 GCA_964425415.1 uncultured Thermoplasmata archaeon
TTTAAAAACCACATACTCCATTCTGCACTGGATTGCAGACAAGCATGGAAAGGAGCATGTTCCCTACGCTGGAAAGGAGATGATAAGAAATTTAACTGGAGATTTCAGGCTATTGTTTGCATCCGTGATTGGATTTGACAGAATGTTGAACAAAGTTCAGAGTTTTGTCTCAAAGTTTCTGTTTCAAGGCAACGGAGTAGAAGTTGTTAAGGGAGACCACGAAGCCACCATACGGCTTAAAGATTTTCGCATTGACGATATTTCCTGCCTGTCGTGGAAAGGGGCTCTCATGGGCGCGCTTGAGATGACAAAAACTGCGGGAACGGTGGAAATAATGGACTCTGGGAACGAGCGAGATTGCCTATTTCATGTGAAGTGGGAATGATTATTAATACATTCACACATCTCGCACCATGGAAATCAAAGAGCATATTGAAGAGATTATGAGATACTCAAAGAGTCGTAATATGACAGTTTCCACAGCAGAATCATGCACTGGAGGACTGATTGCACATTACATAACTAACGTGCCGGGTGCATCTTCCTTCTTTTCAGGCGGAGTGGTGGCGTACAGCAATGAGATAAAGACTCGTGTTTTGGGAGTGAGAAAGGACACATTGGAAAAATACGGGGCGGTAAGCGAAGATTGCGCGAGGGAGATGGCAGAGGGTGTGGCAAAGCTGTTCAAATCTGACTTTGCAGTGGCAACCACGGGCATTGCAGGCCCGAGTGGAGGAACGAAAGACAAGCCTGTGGGATTGGTGTACATAGGCTATTACATACTTGGCGAGATAACAGTAGAGAGAAAAATATTCACGGGAAATAGAGAGGAGATAAAAGAAAAGATTGCAAAGCGTGCCATTGAGGAGTTGGATAGGAAAATGGTTTATACATTGAAATTATGAGGGTTTTGCATGAAGTACATAATTGTCACAGGTGGTGTGATATCAGGGCTTGGAAAGGGCATAACAACCAGTTCCATTGCAAAGATTCTAAAAACGAGAGGATTGAATGTGACTGCCATAAAAATAGATCCGTACTTGAATTATGATGCTGGCACTATGAATCCATATCAGCATGGAGAGGTTTTCGTTCTTGACGATGGGGGCGAAGTGGATTTGGATCTGGGAAATTACGAGAGATTTTTAGATATAAACCTGAAATTTGAGCACAACATAACCACCGGAAAAGTTTACAAAACTGTGATTGAGAGAGAACGAAGGGGCGAGTATCTGGGAAAGACTGTGCAAATAATTCCTCACATAACGGAGGAGATAAAGAGAAGAATAAAGAAAATAGCCGTGGAAAGCAATGCGGATGTCACGGTCATTGAAATTGGAGGAACTGTGGGTGACATTGAAAGCATGCCGTTTTTAGAGGCTGCACGTCAGCTTTGGATTGAGGAAGGAGCGAGAAATGTTCTGTTCGTGCATACAACGTTGATACCCATGCTGGATGTGGTTGGAGAGCAAAAGACAAAACCCACGCAGCACAGCGTGAAGGAGCTTCGCTCACTTGGAATACAGCCTGACATAATAATCGGAAGAGCGAGAGAAAAGCTCACAAAGGAAACAAGAAGAAAAATTTCTCTGTTCTGCAACGTTCCCTACGAAGCGGTGATAAGTGCTCCTGATGCAAAATCCATTTACGAGGTGCCGCTCATATTTGAGGAGCAGGGTCTTGGCGAGTACATTATGGCAAAACTCCAGTTATGGGGCGAGAATCCTGATTGGAAGGAGTGGAAAAGATTTCTCAACAACATATTCAATCCAAAAGATGAGGTTACTGTGGCGATAGTGGGAAAGTACGTACATCTTAAAGATTCGTACATCAGCCATCGTGAAGCTTTAACCCATGTGGCATCAAAGCTCAGAACAAAGATTAATATGAAATGGATTGACAGCG
Organism: uncultured Thermoplasmata archaeon; assembly: GCA_964425415.1. Taxonomy (GTDB): domain Archaea; phylum Thermoplasmatota; class Thermoplasmata; order Thermoplasmatales; family Aciduliprofundaceae; genus JAADDK01. The sequence continues at coordinate 7,244 of CAYRMJ010000016.1, forward strand.
AGAAAATTGAAGAGCAAGGTGTGGATGATTTGAAGAGCGCGCATGCCATTCTGATTCCGGGAGGATTTGGATCACGAGGTTCAGAAGGTAAAATCTTAGCTGCAAAGTTTGCAAGAGAGAACAACATACCCTTCCTCGGAGTGTGCTTTGGCTTTCAGCTGGCTGTGGTGGAATTCGCTCGCAATGTGCTCGGCTACGAGGATGCAAACAGCACAGAGCTGCATCCAAGCACCTCCGCCCCTGTCATTGACCTGCTACCTGAGCAGAGAGATGTTACGGACAAGGGTGGAACCATGCGACTGGGCGCACAGAAGATAATTATTGATAGCAACAGCCTCGCATACAGAGTGTATGGAAGAAGGGAGATTTACGAGAGGCACCGCCACCGCTACGAGGTGAATCCTGAGTACATAGATGAGTTTGAAAAGCATGGATTGCATTTCAGCGGAAGGGATGAAAGTGGAACAAGAATGGAAATATTTGAGCTGAAGGACCACATCTTCTACATGGGCTCACAGTTCCATCCAGAGTTCAAATCTCGGCCTCTTAAGCCCTCACCTCTGCACCTAATGCTCGTGAAAAAGGCGATAGAGTTCAAGAATCAGTGATTCTCCCTCTTCATGTACCCACCGATGAACTCTCCAACAAACCTGCCGAGTTTGCGCACATCGTGGAACTGCGAGGTCTCCGCGTGTAGATAGAGCATGCACGCTTTGTCGCAGTTGTGCATTATCTCCCTTGCCTTTACCGCCTTTTCCGATGTGAGTATGCTCTCAAGGTCCTCCTGTACTAAATTCCCTACACGATGCGCAATCACCGCGCATGGATAAATAACATCTCCATTGGCATCAATTGTCACCGAGAAGGACTGGCATTTGTACGGGTGAGTGAGTGCGTCAATGAACGCCCAGCTCGTCTCAATGGTACTTCCATACTCCTCTTTCAACTCCACAAGGAGGTCATGTAGCTCCTTCTTATCCGGAGAAACGTTCGGAGTGCCGGGTAAATAGACTGCGCTCATTATCAGAATTCTCGCACCCGCTTCATGAGCCTTCTCTACCCTCCACCTGAGCGAGGATACATCGTTCTTCGTGACCACTGTTTGAACGGTTATCTTCATCAACTTCGTGTACTTTGGAAGCTCATCAAACATGTATAGGTTGTTGTGTCCCTCGTCTATGGATATGTGCATGAAATCAAGGTACTTTGCAAATTGCTCCACGGGCATTTTGTGAAGAAGCGTGCCGTTTGTGGTCATGAAAAGGTAGAAAGAGTTGTCATGCGCATATTTTATGATATCCAGAATGTCCTTTCTCAGCGTGGGCTCGCCCCCCTCCAGACTTAAAACTGTGACAGTGCTTTCCGCAAGATGGTCAATTATTTTGAAAATGTCCTTCGTTGGCAAGTCCTTCATTGGCATGCGCCAAACATCGCAGAACGGACAAGTGAGGTTGCAGCGATGCGTGAGCTTGAAGGTCCCGTATACCGGTCTTTCAAAGTCAAGATAGCTCTTAAAGAACCACTTAATTGCGCGAAGATTTCTGTTTAATTTCATGGCCATCCCACCTGAGCATGATGCGTAAGTATTTTTAATTTTTTAGAATCTCAATTGCAAATGCAAAAAATATAAAAGAAATATGGCATTCACCATACCGGTGATGACTGTGAAAGCGTTCAGAATAGCAGGGCTTTACTCTCCAAAGGGAAAGAAATGGTACAAATTCACGAAAGATGTTGTGGCCAACGACGAGGGCCATGCAGTTGAGATTGCATACTCCCTGTTAGGCAGCAAGTACGGAATTAAAAGGCGCCTTATAAAAGTGGAGGCTATAAGAGAAATCAAACCTGAAGAGAGCAAAGATCCCACTGTTAAGTTTGAATTGAGGGATAAAGATGGAGAGTGAAGAGCAGAACATTGAGCGGGGGATTGCCACTCTTGAAGCTCTGAAAGTAAATATTGACAACATTCAAAAACAGCTCGCCACGGTGGAACTATCCATGCAAGAGCACGAACGAGCCATTGAGACCATGGAACATTACCGTGATGCGGGTGAGGAAGAGATTTTAGTGCCCGTGGGTGCAGGAACTTTCATCGCAGCAAAAACATCAGAGAAGCGAGCGCTCATATCCATAGGCAATGACCTATTCACAGAGATGACGCCCGCAAAAATCGTGGAAAAGTTAAAGGAGAGAAAATCAGAGCTTGAGAAGTTGAAGGGAAAGCTAACCGAGGACCTATATCGTTTGCAGGAAAATTACGCAATGCTGAGCGCGCAGGTTGAGGAAGAGTACAGAAAGTACATGGAATCAAAAGCCAAACTCGGAGAAAATCAACAATAGTGCAATTCACAAAATTTGATATGCGGGGACACATCGGATTCTCCGTGGGAAACGTTTATCTCACGGAGGTATACAATGACGAGGACGTGCCAGAGTTGCACTTCCCATAACCCTTTTCGGGTTCGGAAAAATTATAAATTGTGCGAGCATTTACCTGCCGAGCTAAAATGTTCAAGCTTCTTAAAGAAAAGATTAAAGGACTGAGAAAGAAGGCAAAGGAAGAGCTGGGCGATGAGTTCACCGGTGGAATGGGAAAGAAACTCAAAGAGGAAAAGTTAGAGGACTTTCTCTGGGAACTGGAAATTGCCCTTATGGAAGCGGATGTTGCGGTGGATGTGATTGAAAAGCTCAAGGATGATATCAAGAAGGAGCTGGTTGGCAAAAAGGTGAAGATAGGAGCGGATGTGGGCAAGATTGTTGAAAACACACTTAAAAAATCCTTAAAGAAGATTCTGGACAAAGGATTTGATTTTGACGAGTTTGTAAAGGAGTGCCCGCGCCCATGCGTGATTATGTTCCTTGGAGTTAATGGTACGGGAAAGACGACGGTGATTGCGAAGATTGCAAAGTACCTGAAAGATAGAGGCTACTCATCAGTTATCGCAGCTTCGGACACATTCAGAGCGGGGGCGATTGAGCAGATATCCATTCACGGTGATAATTTGGGAATCAAGGTAATCAAACATCAGGCTGGCGGTGATCCGGCGGCTGTGGCTTACGATGCCATTGAGCACGCAAAGGCCAAGCACCGGGATTTTGTTCTCATAGACACCGCTGGAAGAATGCAGACAAATCGCAACCTGATGGACGAGATGAAAAAGATAAAGAGGGTTGCAAAGCCTCATTTAACCATTTTTGTGGGTGATTCTTTGGCGGGCAACGATGCCATTGAGCAGGCAAAAACCTTTGATTCGGAGGTGGGTGTGGATGCAGTTATACTCACGAAGATAGATGCGGATGCCAAGGGTGGTGCTGCAATAAGCATTGCCTACGAGATAAATAAGCCCATAGTGTTTCTGGGCACGGGTCAGGAGTATGAGGACCTGATGAAATTCAATGTGGACTGGTTCATCAATCGCATATTCGGGGATTAAATGAAAAATCTGATAGATTTAGTTGGAAACACGCCCATGGTTGAGGCGGAAGGCATAGGCATAAAGCTGGAGTACCTCAATCCAACAGGTAGCCACAAAGACAGAATCGCATTGAGCATGATTATAAATGCCCGCAGTTTGAGAAAGGGCTCAGTTGTTGTTGAATACACCTCAGGAAACACGGGAATATCGGTGGCGTGGGCCGCGTCTATTTTGGGATACAGAGCGATTATTTTAGTTCCGAAAGGCACGGAGGAGCAGAAGATAAGAATGATTCGTGCGTTCGGAGCGAATGTTGTAATGGTGAATGAGAATGAAGATGGACACGAGATTGCAGAGCAAATAGCCAAAGATGAAGGTGGTGTGTACCTGCACCAAACGCGCAATGCAGCAAATTATCAAGCGCATTACACAACCACAGGTCCTGAAATTTTGCGTGATTCTCCAAACTCTGATTGCTTTGTGATGGGCATGGGCACGGGAGGAACTGTTTACGGTGTGGGTAAGTACCTAAAAGAGCACGGTGATTTCAGAGTCGTTGCTCTGCTTCCCAAGGGCTCCTATGCGCAGGAAATTCTAACTGGGAAAAATGAGGTGGATGAGCACATTATGGAGGGCTTTTCTTATCATTCCTTCTCAGAAATTGCCAAAAAAGCTATTGATGAAGGTGTAGTGGATGAGATTATTTTCGCATCCTCAAAGGACGCTTTAGAGGGAATGAAGATTCTCTTCAAACATAGCATACCCGGAGGGCCCACATCTGGAGCTAATTTTTACCATGCACTGAGCTTGAAGAAAAGATGCAAGCCAGTGACCATAGCTGCTGATTCCGCAATAAGGTATCCTGACATCTTAAAGAGAATATTTTAGGAAAATTAAGAAGAATTTTTGGGAAGATACTTTTCAATGTACTTTTTGTCTATCTTCTTAAGCTGGCTCCGTGGAAGCATGGCAAGAAGTTCCCACGCTATTCCCAGCGTATCCTCTATGCTCCTGTCCTCATCGTGGCCCTGCGTGATGAATCTCTCTTCAAATGCGTCTGCGAATCTCAGCAGAATGCGGTCCTCCTCGGTCAGCGCTTCTTCGCCCACCACCGCAACAAGGTCCCTGAGCCTAAGGCCCTCTGCGTACGCAGAGTAAAGCTGATTAGCCACACCAGAATGGTCCTCTCTCGTTCTACCCTCGCCAATACCTTCCTTCATCAATCGTGATAAAGAGAGAAGAGGATTGATTGGCGGGTAAATTCCACGATGATGCAGCTGCCTGCTCAGCACAATCTGACCCTCGGTGATGTATCCCGTCAGGTCAGGAATGGGATGCGTCATGTCGTCGTCGGGCATGGTGAGAATGGGTATCTGAGTTATGCTCCCTTTCTTGTTGAGAATTCTTCCCGCTCGCTCATATATGGTCGCAAGGTCAGTGTACATGTATCCCGGATAGCCTCTCCTGCCGGGCACCTCTTCCCTCGCAGCGCTTATCTCTCTGAGCGCTTCGCAATAATTGGTCATGTCAGTCAGAATGACGAGAACGTGCATGTCCTTCTCAAAAGCTAGGTACTCAGCGGTGGTCAGTCCCATTCTCGGAATGACAATTCTCTCAATGGCCGGGTCATTTGCGAGATTGAGAAACAGCACAGTTCTTTCAAGTGCGCCAGTTCTCTCAAACTCGTTCTTGAAGAAATTTGCCTCCTCGGCGGTTATGCCCATTGCCACGAAAACCACGGCAAATTTCTCTCCCGCACCCCTAATCTTCGCCTGTCTGGCTATCTGCGCCGCAATCTCGTTGTGCGGCATGCCTGCACCGCTGAATATTGGCAATTTCTGCCCCCTAACCAGTGTGTTCATTCCATCAATCGTGGATATTCCTGTCTGTATGAACTCCCTCGGGTACTCTCTCGCAGCGGGATTGATTGGATATCCGTTTATGTCCCTCATATCCTCAGGCACAATCTCAGGGCCTCCATCAATTGGCCTGCCCGTGCCGTCAAACACACGACCGAGCATCTCCAGAGAGACGCCTATTTTCAGCGTGTCCCCCAGAAACTTGACGCTGGTGTTTTTCACATCAAGGCCCGTGGTGCCTTCAAACACCTGAACAACAGCCATGGTCTCCCTCGCTTCCAAAACCTGCCCCAGACGCTCCTTTCCATCCGGACCCCTTATCCGCACGACCTCTCCGTAAGCGACATCCTTAGTGTTCTCAACGATTAGAAGCGGCCCTTTAATTCCTCTGATGGTCCGATACTCCACTTCCATTTATCTCACCTCACCTTCCAGCGCCTTGATCTCGCTTTCCAGCTTCTCTTCAATCTTTCTGAACTCATCCTCGTAGTTCTCGTTGGGTATTCTGCCCATATAAGCGATGTCCTCCTTCACCGATAGCTTTCTTATCTTCTCAATGCTCACACCCTTGCTCACCGCCTCCGTGGCAAGGTGATGGAACTTCAAGATTATCCGGAGCATATCGTATTGCTTTCTTGCGGGGCAGTATGTATCCACATCGTGAAACGCGTTCTGCTGCAAGAAATCTTCCCTGAGTGAGCGCGCTGTTTCAAGAAGCACCTGCTCCCTGTCAGGAAGCGCATCTGGACCCACCAGCTGCACGATTTCCTGCAGTTCTGCTTCCCTCTGCAGTATGCCCATGGCCTCCTTGCGAAGCGCGTACCAGTCCTTTGCCACATTTTGCTCCCACCATCCGCGGATGGTGTTGAGGTACAGAGAGTACGAGCGAAGCCAGTTTATTGATGGAAAATGCCTCTTGTGCGCGAGGTCCGCATCCAGAGCCCAGAACACCTTCACTATTCTCAGAGTGTTCTGTGTCACAGGCTCAGAGAAATCTCCGCCCGGAGGCGAAACTGCACCCACAACGGTAACCGAGCCCTTCTTCTCCTCTTTTCCAAGGACCTTCACATATCCAGCACGCTCGTAGAATTCGGCAAGACGGGACGCCAGATATGCTGGATAACCTTCCTCTCCGGGCATCTCTTCCAATCTTCCCGATATTTCGCGAAGCGCTTCGGCCCAGCGGGATGTGGAATCTGCCATGAGGGCAACGTTGTAGCCCATGTCCCTGAAGTACTCCGCTATGGTTATGCCCGTGTAAATTGAGGCTTCTCTCGCCGCCACGGGCATGTTTGAGGTGTTCGCTATGAGAATGGTACGGTTCATTAACGGCTCACCGCTCTTGGGATCCTTGAGCTTGGGAAAGTCCTCAAGCACCTCGGTCATCTCATTTCCGCGCTCGCCACATCCTACATAAACTATGACCTCCGCATCGCTCCACTTGGCAAGCTGGTGCTGCGTGACGGTTTTTCCTGTTCCGAATCCTCCCGGAATGGCAGCTGCACCGCCTTTTGCTATGGGGAAGAAGGTGTCAAGAACCCTCTGCCCAGTTACTAACAGCTCAGTTGGATCCAATTTCTCCCTGAATGGCCTCTGCCTTCTAACGGGCCAGCGCTGGTACATCTTCACCTCATGCTGGCCAACCTTCGCAATGACCTCATCAATGGTGTAATCTCCCTCATCCATAATGCTCGTTATCTTGCCCTCCACTTCCGGGGGAACCATTATGCGATGCTCAACGAGATTTGTCTCCTGAACCACCCCGATTATGTCTCCTCCAACAACCTCATCTCCTACCTTCGCCTTGGGAATGAAGTGCCATTTTTTGCTAAAATCCAGAGGTAAGACATCTGCGCCTCTCTTTATGAAATCGCCCATCTTCTCCTTTATATCAGGAAGAGGTCTCTGAATACCATCGTAAATCATTCCAACTATTCCGGGACCCAGAAGTACGGAAAGCGGTGCGCCTGTGCGCTCCACCTTCTCTCCCGGCTTTATTCCGGAGGTCTCCTCATAAACCTGAATCGTCGCATTGTCTCCATTCAGCGCAATTATCTCGCCTATCAATCCCTCTTCACCAACACGCACCACTTCGTACATCTCGCTTCCGCGCATCCCGTCGGCAACCACCACAGGACCTGCCACACGAATTATCTTTCCCATATTATTCACCTCTTCATCATATCCACACCGATTGCTCTCTTAATCATATCTCTAATCGGATCCTCATACTCTCCTTTTTCCCTATAATCAGGAAGCTCAATAATTATCGGATAGATATCCTTCTCCTCCTTCCACCTGTTTATAAAATCCCTTATTTCACTCGCATATCTGCGTTGTAAAATCACAATGGCGACATCCTGCATATCTTTTACAATTTCCAGAACTTTTCTGGCGTTCCATGAATCCTCTGCCTCATACACGTCTTTTATGCCCGCAAGCTGAAAACCTGCTATAAAGTCCATATCGCCCACAGCCACTATTCTCATGAGGCAACACCCACTAAAACTTTGGATATTCTTTCCTTCGGCAGTCCTTCCACAAATCCCCTAATCACTGATTTCAAATTGCGGGCTTCGTACTCTTTGGCGATTAGAAACATAACCGTGGGACCGGAGGATACTGAGTAAACCATGCCTATCTCAGAGGCTTTTTCCATCAGGAATCTGTCAAGAGCAAGCTCTATCTCAAAAGGATCCTTCAAATCTCTCAAAAATGAATATGCAGTGCCATCCACATTGCCCAGCATCTCCTCAATTGAACGCCCATCAGCCATGCTCTTGAGTTTCCACGAATCAAGTTCATAACCACCATCTACCAGCTCTTTGCTCACATCAAGGCCCATGGCCTTTCCCCTGACCAAAACCCGGAGATTGTACACATCTATGAGAACGGAGACCATCTTTTCTATGGCCTCTCTGCTGTCTTCATCAATGGTGCTCTTGGCATCCATCAACGCATTTAAAACAAGCTTGTCAAGAGCAATATCCACCTTGGCTAAATCGTTGCTCTCGTTCCAAACATCTATCACACTTCTAAACGGAGTTGCATCCAGAGCCGTAATGGCATCTTCAATGCTAGTAGCTTCAACCATGTGATTCACTATGAGCTTGGTTATATGAGTTCCATCGTAAAGAGATTCGTATATCTTGTTTTTAGGCACTCCAGCCTGTTTTGCTCTGAGAATCCTCTTAACTAACTGTGCGTCAAATTTGAGCATGTATACCTCGGCAAATTGCCTAGAGCCCTCCGGAAGCATTGCTATAACATCTTGCATCATTTTCAGCATTGAGCGCTCAATATCCACATCATTATTTGGATCATCTATCTCGTAGCCCTCGCCCTTTATCTCACCCAGCACCTCATTCACGGAGGTCATCTCAAGCAGATGGCCTAGCTCCTCGCTTCTCGTATACTTTGAACCAATTGCAAATATGGTGGCGTTGGGACCCATGTAAGAGGCAATGCTCAGAATCTTTCTGAGGTACCCCATGAACACAACTACAGCTATGAGAATGCCAATGAATGCCGCCGAAAGGGCTATCAGAATCATCGTGTACGCGTCAAGCATACTCTCCCTCAAACAACTTGGATACAATCATCCTTCTAATCTCATTCATTCTCCTATTCACCATTGCATCCACGCTGTAATCAATGCTCTTCTCTCCCGTGCTGCTCTTTGCGATTATTCCCCCGTGCTTAACTTCGCCCAGAACCACCTTTGCTTTTGGTGCAACTTTCTTTACCAAAACATCCACCACTGCCTTATCTTCAGGTATGCAAACCACCACGAAATCCTCACCGAACACTTCCTTTGACCCCACAATCGCCTTTTTGAGAAACTCACCGTATTTTTTTGCTGAGCGCGCGTTTCTTTTCATATTTTCAACCACTTTATTCATTATCTCTTCTCGCGCTTTCAGAAGCTCTCTCTTTCCATCAAGATGAGCTCTGGAAATTATTAAACTTCGGAGAGATTCTATCTCTCTAATCCCGTCATGCTCAATTCTCTCCCTCTCACGCTGCCACCTGCTAAGCTCTTCCTCTCTTATTCTCTTTATTTTTTTCTCTATCTCAAGCTCCACTTCACTGAGCTTGCGCTCCACATCCTCGTTTATTTTCGCAATTATATTTTCAACTGCATCTGTCATTGCCAATCACCCTTACAGCACGCCCAGCGCAAGCATGATCAGTATTGCTATGAGCAATCCGAATATCGCGTAGGTCTCGCTCATTACGGATAGAACTATTGACCTAGTTCTCGTGGACGGATTCTTAACATACGCTGCTGCACCCGCTCCTGCAGTTATACCCTGTCCGATACCGCTTATGCCTGCAAGACCCACGGCAAATCCTATACCTATAACACCTATTCCAATGAGCATGCTTTGATAAGGTGCCATGGATGGCACTGCGCCAGACATTAGGCCCATACTCATAATCACAATTATGCCTGCCAGCAAAGCGTAGATGGACTGCGTTTCAGGGAGCACGGAGAATATCATGGAGCTTGCAAATGCTTTCGGCTGCTGCGCAGTGGCGGCTGAACCCGATGCGGCTGCAATTCCCTGACCTATCGCAGTTATACCGCTAAGACCCATTCCCAATCCTACACCAACAGCGGCTATGCCCATGGCCAGGGCATATTCCTCACCCATCTTGTTTCCGTTTATTATTGCAACCATGCCCTGAAGCAAGAGTATGGCGACAAGAAGACCGTATATGGCCTGAGTTTCAGGAAGAACCGTGAAAACCACCGCTTTTCCAAGGGTGCCCTGCTTTCTCGTAACACCTATGCCCGTGCCCGCCACGATGCCCTGTCCTATGGCACTCAGTCCCGCAATACCAACGGAGAGACCTGCGCCTATGGCTATCAATCCCGCGCCAACAGGCACATCTGCAGCAGGACTCAGACCGCCTAAGAACGCACCTGTGTACATCAGAATTAGTATACCTATGAGCAAACCGTAAATACCCTGAGTCTGCGGAAACGCCTGAAATATGAATGCAGTTTTGAATCTGTTTGAATCTTCGGCTATCGCCGCGGCGCCGCTCGCTCCTGCTATACCCACACCGATTGCAGCACCCATGCCTGAAGCGCCCACAGCAATGCCCGCGCCGATCAGTGCGAGAGCCATGCCCAGTGGTCCTTCATGCACCTTTACTTTCTGAGGCCCGTAGACCACCTTTCCATTTTCTTTAACAACCACCTCATACTCCCCAGCGCTTCCAAAGGATACCTTGACAGGATTTCCAAAGTACATGTTCTCAGTGTGGTCCTTCGTGTTAGTTATCACCCAAGTCACATTACCCTTTCCAGAATAGGTGAATATGTACTCATCTCCCGCAATTAGCGTTGCCTTAGTTAGGTCTGTCGTGCTCATCTCGCTGCTGTTCCATTTCCCCTCCTTCACGCTCACAGCACCCAGGACGGTGCCGCTTGCCACCATCAATCCACCGAGCACCAACATCAGCAACAACGCAAACATCATTTTTTTCATCTTTTCGCACCTCCAGATTCCAGCACAAGTTTTGTGTTCTTTCTAATCTCTTTGAACGGTTCAAACTTCACACCATCACCCTCATAGAACTTTGAGAAGAATTCCACATATTGAAGCCTGAGAGAATGCACCAGCGAGCCGAGAGACTGCAGCATCGCATTGCCTATGTGCGCCACAACCAAGAATATGCCTATGAATAACCACAAGGCAGCCTGAAGGCTGACCATACCCAAAAGTCCCAAGAGAAGCAAAAATGCTGCAATACCCGTCTTTGTTTTATCCTTCTTTTTGGCAACCAAACCGAAAAGGGCAAAACCCACTATGGCCAGTGGCATGCAGCAGACCATGCTTCCTGCTGAGGTTATCATGCTTCTCATTATTCCTGCAAATAGGTTGATTGTGAGTGCTATACCAGATGTGCCCAAATCTAACGCGAGAAGTCTTGAGTATGATAGCCAATCGCCCACCATTCCTGTGATGTCAAAGAACGCCATTGCGTTTACCGCGTGCTCTCTGTCCACAAAGTGCCCCGGCACTCCGGTTAAAAATACGAGACCTATGCCAAGAACTATCCAGCTCCATGTCATGAGATTTGCATCAACACTCCACCAGCCAAACGAGCTTCCAATAACCACAGCGCTGCTTGGCAAAAGGAGGAACCACGAGAGTTCCGACGTGAGAAAATCCCCATAATTTTTGTATTTGAGATGATGATATGCACCCAAAATCAGGCCCAGCGAGATCTGAGCCATACCCACAATTAGTGCGATAACCAGAACCGTGACCGCATCCTTCATAGGGTCTATCACAGGCTGATACTGCACAAGTTGGGACATTGGATTGTTTGAGTCAAGGGGTCCGAATATGCCACCTTGAATTATACCGAACACTATGGCCGATATTCCTGAGGCAAATAGTATCTTGCCCAGTGTTCTGTTGGTCCAGTCATACCTGCCAATGTGGAACCACAGCAGATAGCCTAGCACAGTCATTATGAAACCGTATCCTGCATCTCCGAGAGTCAGTCCGAAATAAATAACGAAAAGAGGAGCAATTATGGCAGTTGGGTCAATGTACCCATACTTAGGAACAGAGTACATCTCCACGAAAGCTTGAAAGGGATGCAAAATTTTCGGATTGTTGAAGGCAGAGGGTGTTTCGGGACCTTGCGCATCCTTCCACTTCACCAACGCGAGGCCATCAGCAGCTTCTTCAATCTTTGATTTTGCCTCTTCTATTTCCTTCTTCTTAACATAGCCCCGAATAACCGTAGTGAAATTTGTCTTTCCAAACTTGGATTTGCTCTCTTCTTTAATTTTCTCGTTGTCCAAATCATCATATAGCACAGCCAGATGGCCGTAATGCTCCTCTCTCATTTTTGAAATTTCCTCTAAAAGCTTTTTCTTTTCCTCTTTCAAATTTTCCATTCTCTTTTCCAACTGAGCCATTGCCTCGGCTGGCTTTCCATGAACATCACTAAATGAAAACTCTGAGAAGTTGGAAAATCGCAAAGCAGATTCCACCTCTTTTCTATGACGAAGCAGATACGCAAGCACAATCACGTAAGTGGGATTCTTCTTTCCGTATGTTCTGTACCACAACGCGAGTTTTCCCTCATTTTTAAGAGAATTCAGATTTTCAATCTCCTTTGCAGTACCTGCGGAAATTACCGTGTACATGCCCTCTCCCAGCAAAGAAACATCAAAATCAAGACCACTAAGCATATTTAACTGCTCTAACTGCACCTTTATTCTGTCCTCTTCATCCCCAATCTCGTCCCACCTCTTACCAAGCTCAGTTAATTTCTCCTCAAGCATTCCAAGAGTGGAGCGAGCATCTTCAATTATATCCTCTCTATCTCTGGGCTTGGCATCAAAGCGCTCCGGGGCGGGGGGACTGAGCATAGCCTTTATTCCACCTTCCCTTTTTCTGGCAATATTAAGTATGGACATCAGTTTAGATATGCGAAATTCATAATCCACAAGCAATCCAACATCCTCTGATGGTGATGAGTTGTTGAGTTCTTCTATTCTATGATGCGTGATGTGCATGAACCCGCTCCTCTGCATGGTTTGAAGTACACGGTACTGCGCAGAATCATGCACGAGGACCTCTACCTCAACCATTTTGGCTGGGAAAAGCATTCCATTCACCCAATAATATCTTCAATTATTTCACGGGAAACTTTCTGAATTGTGCCCTCGTCAATATTCCTGATTTTTTTGGCCTTTTCTGAGTACTCGCTCCTTATGCGTTTCGCTTCCGTCTTTGCCTCTTCCTCAGCCAGCTTTTTGTCCCTCTCAATCTTCTCAATAAGCTTTTTTCTTTCATCATCTATCTGCCCTTTCACTTTCAATTTTGCCTCTTCAACTCGTCTCTTGCTGCTGGCCTCGGCTTCTTCAATGCGCCTCTTTGCATCGTTCTCCGCTTCCCGTATCTTTTTTATCTCCTCTTCAATCATTCACGCTCCGTATGACCTTTCTATTTATAAAGATTTGTTGTTCAATTGAAGTCTATAAATACACACAATTGTCCAAAAAAGAAAATATACAATGAGGCCCATCACCGTGAAAGGTGATTTAAAATGGGAGCACCGGTAGATCCAAATCAGGCCAAAGCGATGGCTGAGAGAATTAAGCAGTCAAAAGAAACTGAAAAGAGGATTGCAGAGAAGATGAAGGGTATAAAGCACAAGCTGATGGTTCTAAGCGGAAAGGGCGGCGTTGGCAAAACAACAGTGGCTGTGAATCTTGCGGCAACATTGGCTCTGAAAGGCTTCAAGGTTGGGCTTCTGGATGCGGATATACACGGTCCGAATGTTCCAAAGATGCTTGGAGTGCAAAACGCCAAGTTGGAGGTCAACGATAAACAGATGATAGTGCCCGTTGAGCCCATTCCGAACTTGAAGGTCATATCCATACAGATGGCATTACCAAGCGATGACCTGCCAGTCATTTGGCGCGGGCCTTTGAAACACAAAGCTATACAGCAGCTTCTGGATGAAGTGGATTGGGGTAATCTGGATTATCTTATAATTGACATGCCACCGGGCACGGGTGATGAATCTCTGAGTGTGGCTCAGCTCATTCCGGATATGGATGGCGTGTTAATTGTAGTCACACCACAAGAAGTTGCTGTGCTTGATGCCACAAAGGCGATTAACTTCGCAAGGCAGATGCAAAAGAGAGTGGTGGGAATAATAGAAAACATGGCCGGTGAGATATTCGGAAGCGGTGGCGGAAAGAAGGTTGCAGAGAAGTACAACGTGCCATTTTTAGGGAGTGTACCCCTTGATGCAAACATTGTGAAATGTGGAGACTCAGGCACACCATTTGTGCTTGAGTACAAAGACAGTGATGCGGCCAAGGCGTTTGAAGAAGTGGTTAATAATCTCCAGAATGTATTAGGAGAGAGCTGAGTTTACCTGCGGGCAGCACACCCACATCCAAATCCACAGCAAACACTTCAAAATCTCTCCTGTTTTTTATGAGTATCGGTGAGATGTAGTCCGTTCTAGTTATATCCGTGCCGGCTGCATATATGCTCATTGCAGGAAGAACTATGAGATCAGGAGTGTAAAGAAAGCAAGGAATCTTTAAGGTAGCAGATATCTCGTCTCGGAGTGTAACACTCGGATGCTCATGTCCTATGACAGTTATACCTTTAATATCAAAGTCTTTATGACCATGCACAAAATAGAAATCTCCAATTTTATAATTGTCATGTAGATTTAGCCCTCTCCTCTTAAGTATGCTCTTTAAAAAATTATCATGATTTCCACGCACAACGATAACTTTGCTCATTGAAGTAATGTAATCAAGAACCTCTTCAATCTCCTTCCATTCCTGAGGCATGTTTTTGGAAAACTCGTGCTTGAAATCACCGTTTATAAGCAAATTGGAAGGCGCATAATGAGTGTAGATATCGTCCAATCTTCTCAATATAAGCTCCTTCTGAATCTTTGGTAAAAACAGGCCCTTGGTAGCCATAACATCCTCATAGCCCAGATGCAAATCTGCAATCACTCCAAGCTCAAACTCCTCTATGTACAGCATTCCGTACTTGGTGAATGCTATGCCATCAATGTTTATCTCGTCCACAGTTCCACATGCACTTTGAATTTAAACATTTATGGAATTATCTCTGTGGTGTTGTTGAAGGGAGGATATTTGAAATCATCCTTGCTGTACATTCCCTCATCAATCAAATCCAAAATGACCTTTGATGCTTCCCTCATCTCATTCACAAGATGCCTTACAGTACTGCATATTTTTGCAAAACCCTCATCTCCCCAGAACCGCTCTTTGTTGGCAAATAGACAGCGCCCTCCACATATTGGATAGATATCGCATGATTTGCAAGGCTCGTCCACATCCACCGCATTTCTGAAATCTTCCGGCTCATTGTCCCAGATGTTTCCCAAATTGTTCCACTCAAATTCACCACCTATTGGACACGCCAGAACTCTTCCGTCGGTGGTGATGGCGAAAGCGTCTCTGCCTGAGCCGCATGGCAGCCCAGTCTCATTGAAAAGCATTCTCTTCACAACACCTAAAAACGGCACTATGCCCCATATTCTTCCAGATTTTATTTCTTCAATCCACCACTCTGCAAGCTTTGATATACCCGGATTGTACGAGTTGTCAACCCATGCATTGAAATCAGTCCAAGAATCATCAGGGGCCCAGACAACATTCAGCTGCCAGTGAACGTGGTCAAAGGGCAATGAGAGAAGATGCCTCACATCCCTGTATATATCACTTTCCTCGCTCACGGCCATTCTCGCAATCAAATCACCCCCGTATTTCGGGCGTATTTTTTGGACCCTATCAAGGACCATCTCATAAACTCCATTTCCACGATAATGATTGGTCACTTCTCTCACACCGTCAATGGAGACAAGGATTGAATCCAAGCGGTTCAGGTAAGAATCTGGAATATTGTTAAGAAACAAACCGTTTGTTTGCACCACAAACCTATTAGCAGGAAGCACGTCCATCATCTGAACCATTTTATTAACCCTAAGAAGAGGCTCTCCACCATAAAAAGCAACCACGGCATCACTGTCCTTGGATATGAACCTTTTAAGCTCGTATATATCATATTTTATCTCGTGGGGCATGACCTCTTCCGGTATCGTGCCTCCACAGTACCTGCATCTAAGGTTGCAAACTCCGGTGAGAAACACTATGTAAAGCATAAGTCCAAGTAATGGGTATTTCAAAATAAATTTTTGTAATG
>CAYRMJ010000017.1:0-17270 GCA_964425415.1 uncultured Thermoplasmata archaeon
GGAAAAAATTAAATCTCACAACGCATGCACAACCATGCAGCAGGGGAAGATACTGAAAAAAGTTAAGGATGAGGGAGTGAAGTACGTACATCTGCAGTTCATGGACATTCTGGGACAGGTTAAGAGCGTGATGATTCCCTCCGCCATGCTGGAAAAAGCTCTCAACGAAGGCATACTTTTTGACGGTTCCAGCATCGTTGGATATGCGACCATTGACGAGAGCGATATGCGAGCCATTCCGGATCCGCAGACATTTCAGATTCTTCCGGATGATTCTAAAAGTGCAACGATAATATGTGACATCCACACCTCTGATGGTCGTAGATTTGAAGGAGATCCGAGATTCGTTCTTCAAAGAATTCTTGCAGAATCTGAGAAAATGGGCTTTAGATTTTACACAGGTCCGGAGTTTGAGTTCTTCCTGCTGAAGATGCGTGAGGGAAAGCCCGTTCTTGAGCCCAACGATTACGCTGGCTACTTCGATTACGGACCGATAGATCAGGGAGAGAAGGTTCGCAGCGAGATAATCGGGTTGCTCAGCGAGCTGGGCTACGAGCCTGAGGCGGCGCATCACGAGGTCTCTCCGGGGCAGCATGAGATAGATTTGCGATATGATTACGCCCTGCGAATTGCGGATAGAATTCTCACACTCAAAGCGGCTATTAAGAGAACAGCGCTGAGGCATAATCTGTACGCTACTTTCATGCCCAAGCCCTTTTTCGGAATTAACGGCACGGGTATGCACGTGCACCAGAGCCTGATCAGCGTGGATGGAGAGAAGAACATGTTCTACGATCCCAATGGGCGGTGGGAATTGAGCGACACGCTAATTCATTACGTTGGCGGATTGCTGAAGCATGCGGAGGAGATAACCGCAATTCTGAATTCATGGGTGAACTCTTACAAGAGATTGGTGCCGGGATATGAGGCGCCTGTGTACATATCATGGGCCAAGCTGAACCGCAGCGCGTTGATTCGCGTGCCCGCTGGAAGGGGAATGAAGACGAGAATAGAGCTTCGCAATCCTGATCCTGCTGGAAATCCGTACCTGCAGTTTGCGGTCATGCTCGCCGCTGGAATTGATGGAATCAAGAACAAGATTGAACCGCCAGAGCCTGTGGAGCAGAACATATTCCGCATGAGCGATGAGGGGAGAAGGGAGATGGGAATAAAATCTCTGCCGGAGAGTTTGGGAGAGGCGCTGCATCATTTCTCCAACAGCTCATTGATGAGGGACACGCTGGGAGAGCACCTTTTCAATCATTTCCTTCATGTGAAGAGAAAGGAGTGGGAAGAGTACAGAGCACAGGTGACACGCTGGGAAATTGAAAAACTGCTTCCGATTCTCTGAAAATCTTAATTAAACATGCACGCATTAACCAATCAATGCACGAAGATATAGAGCGGGTTCTGGAGGAGTATTACCGAAGGGACCTGCACTACGAATCCGGCCGCATTCTCGGCTCCATGTACACTAAGCCCCCAGATATAGTTCTGAATTATTTTTTCAAATTCTATCAGGCGAATCTTGGCAATCCCGGGCTGTATCCCGGCACCGTGGCGATGGAGCGTGAGGTTCTGAGATTTCTCCTTCGCCTGACATCAGGAGAGGAAAATTACCCCGGGCATGTGCTCAGCGGAGGCACCGAGGCAAACATCACTGCGCTATGGGCCGCGAGAGAGATGGGGTACAGGAGAATTCTCACCACCGAGGATGCACATTTCTCAATTTTGAAGGCCTCTAATCTTCTATCCATGCCGGTTGAGTACGTGCCAATGAGGGACTATGTCATGGATGTGAAAGCCCTTAGCGATATTATTCAGGATGACGATGTGGTGGTTGCCACTGCGGGAATCACATCCACTGGATTAATAGATCCTGTGGAGGAAATAGGGCGAGTGTGCTCGGAGCATCGGTGCTTTTTGCACGTGGATGCTGCCTTCGGAGGCTTTGTCATTCCATTTCTGCCTGATAGAGTAAAATTCGGATTTGACGTGCCTGCGGTACAGAGCGTCACCATTGACCCGCACAAGATGGGCATGGCTCCCTATCCCGCGGGTGGGCTGGTTGCAAGGGAGAATTTATTTGAGAGAATCGCGGTGGATGCTCCGTACCTGATGCGGGGAAAGAGCGACACTCTACTGGGCACGAGGCAGAGCGGAAGCGTGGCTGCCGCTTACGCCGCAATACTGCATTTCGGAATGAGCGGATACAGAGAAGTTGTGAGGGAGTGCATGGAGAGAACAGAATATCTTATGCGCATCCTGAGAGAGGAGGGCTTTGAAATTCTCACACCTCCAAGATTGAACATACTCAACATCGTGGTGAAAGATGCGGAAAAAGTGAAAAAATCTCTATACGATATAGGATGGGCAGTTTCCACAAATCCCCGTTATAACTCGCTTAGAATAGTTGTGATGCCTCATGTCACAGAGGAAATAATTGAAAAATTTGTAGGGGATTTGAAAAAAATTATTTGATGTAGTGGTGTCCGTACTTGTCCCACCACGCGTTCACATCTTCCTGCAGTTTCTTCACGTACTCCGGATTCTTGAGCAGATGCCTGAACCTGCCCTGCATCTTCAGGTACTCTTCCACAGGCTTGAATTTCTTTGGCTTGTACGTTATGCGCATGTTCTCAATGTCCCCGTTTTCAATCTCGTAAAGCGGGAAAAGACCTGTATCTGCGGCGAGGCGCATAATCTCAACGGTCTTGCTGGGGTCGTGCCTCCATCCAGTTGTGCATGAGGAAAGCACATGCAGGAACCTCGGCCCCTCTACGCTCAGGGCTTTCTGCACCTTCTTCTTGAAGTCTTGGAATATTGCAGGATTGGCGGTGGCCACATACGGCGCGTTGTGCGCGGCGATTATCATTGCAACGGGCTTCTTGGGCCTGAGCTTTCCAATCGGGTTTGCAGAGCCCACCTTGCTCGTGGTGGTCCATGCACCCCACGGCGTGGCGCCGCTCCTCTGAATTCCCGTGTTCATGTACGCCTCGTTATCGTAGAGAACGTAGAGGATATTATGTCCTCTCTCAACCATGCCGCTCAGCGCCTGAAATCCTATGTCCACCGTTCCACCGTCTCCGCCGAACACAATCACGTTCGCCTTCTCACCCTTAGCTCTCAGAGCTGCTTCCACACCGCTTGCAGCTGCAGCCGCATTCTCAAATGCCACGTGCAGCCATGGTACCCTCCACGATGTGCGTGGATACGCGGTGGTTGCCACCTCAAGGCATCCTGTGGCGTTGGCCACTATGGTGTTCGGCCCTGCCAGTTTCAGAACCCACTTCACAATTATGGGCGCAGCGCACCCGGCGCACATTCCATGGCCCGGTGCGAAGAATTCCTCATTCTCGTAGTTTGCACTCATTGCAATCCCTCCGCTCTGTAAACCGCCTCTTTATTTACATCTATCCAGTTCACCTCATCCACATCCTCATTCATCGCCTTCTCTGCGAGTTCCAACACTGATTCAAAGGTCTTGAAGGTTATGTCCCTTCCACCGAGCCCAACGATGAAGTCCAGTATCTTCGGCCTGTTGCTCAGATTGGCGAATGCAGCTCCGAGCTCTGCGTAAACTGCGCCTCCGAATCCGAAGGATATGTTTCTCTCCATCACTGCCACCACCTTTGCTCCCTTCAGAACCTCTCTGAGCTCTTCCTTGGGGAACGGTCTGAAGGTTGTTATCTTCACCAGTCCCACCTTCTTTCCCTTCTCTCTCATTCTCTTCACAAATTCCCTCGCCGTGCCGCTCATTGAGCCCATGGTCACTATCACTATATCCGCATCCTCAACGAATTCTGGATTCACCTTTCTGTATTTTCTTCCGAATTTCTTCTCAAACTCCTCAAACACCTCGTCTATGACCTTCTTCGCTCTTTCCATGGCGACCCACTGCCCGAACTTGAACTCCATGTAGTGCTCCGGAAATCCAAAGGACCCGAGGGTGGCGGGCTTGTTTGTGTCCAGAGTAACGTAGTTTGGCTTGAACTCGCCCAGGAACTCGTCCACCTCGCTCTGCTCCGGCATCTCCACAGGCTCTACGGTGTGAGTTAGAACGAAGGCATCCAGCCCCACCATGGCGGGAAGCATCACGCGGTTATCCTCCGCAATCTTGAAGGCCATTATACCGAGGTCAAGGCCCTCCTGATTGTTCTCTCCGTAGAACTGAAGCCATCCTGCATCTCTCTGGGACATCATGTCCTGATGGTCGCACCAGATGTTGATTGGCGCGCTGAGAGCACGGTTGCCTATGCCCATGACGATTGGGAGACGCATTCCACTGGCTATGAAAAGCACCTCATGCATCAGTGCAAGGCCCTGTGAGGCGGTGGCGGTACCGACTCTCACACCCTTGGCGCTTGCGCCTATTGCAGCGGAAATTGCGCTGTGCTCGCTCTCCACAGGCACGAACTCCGCCTTCATCTCGCCCTTCGCTATGAACTCGCTTATCTTCTCTGGCACCAGAGTTGATGGCGTTATCGGATACGCAGGAACAACCTGCACCCTTGCCAACTTGAACGCGTACGCTATTGATTCGTTTCCTCTAATCATCGCCTTCATTTATCTCTCCTCCATCACGAAATCTATTGCCTTTACAGGACATTCGTTCGCACATATTCCACAGCCCTTGCAGTAATCGTAATCAATCTTCACCACCGGCAATTTTTTGAGTGCATCTTTAGGTGCCGGGGTGCTCTTCTTCGTCTCCTCATCCTCTATCTTTAGTATGCTCGGCTCTGGACAGTACTGCCAGCATATCATGCAGCGTATGCACTTTTCGTAGTTTATCACGGGCTTGAACACTCTCCACGAACCGGTCTTGTTCTCCACAGAGTTTCCCGGCTCGGTTATAACTCCACCTCTTGTTATCAGTTCCATTTTTTACCACCCCAGAACGGTTTTCTCGTAAGCGTCCTTTGCAGCCATGGCGTTTTCCTCCTTCTTTGCAGGAGCGTTCTCCCTTATTGCTTCAAGGACGTAATCAATCTTCACATTTCCAATGGCCTTTGAATAAGCGCCAAGTATTGCTGTGTTCACTATTGGCGCAGCCTGAGAGCCAAGATGATGCTCCATTGCAATCTCCGTGGCGTTCACCGTTGCCACCTTGTATCCGGAGAAGTTGAAATCTTCAGGCTTCTTTGCGGTGTTGATTATTATTATTCCCCCCTCTTTCAGGCCATTAGTCACATCCACCACGGCCATGAGCGTGGGATCAAGAACAACCACTGCGTCTGGATTGTAAACGTTCATTCTCAAATCTATCCGCTTCTCGTCAATTCTTGTGAACGCCTGAACCGGTGCACCTCTCCTTTCCACACCGAAGTATGGAAACGCCTGCGAGTGAAATCCCTGTTTCATTGCAGCAATGGCCAGTATGTTCGCCGCAGTCACGGCGCCCTGGCCTCCTCTTCCATGGAACCTTACCTCGTACATGGATTGGTGAATGTAGTCCAAATCTTAAATGTTTTCATCAAATCCCCAGTTTCTCAGATAATGTGCAAAAAATTAAAATAAAATCAACTTATGTTCCAAAATATGGGCAAAATGTTTAGAGTAGAAAGTGGAGGTGTGGGAACAATCATACTTTACATAATCATTCTCTCAATAGTGGCTATGATTGCTCTCGCGGTAATATTAAATTTCTTTCTCACCATGCCACCACCTTCCAGTAAAATACAGTTGAAATACTACATAGGCGGAAAGGAAATCAATGAGATTGTCTGCACAAAGTACGTGGGCGGTGATGCATACTACGATTCATCTCAGTACAAGAACATGGCAGTTCAGGTGCTCAAGAACGGAAAGCCAGTCCCAAATGAGTGGATAACTATATCTGGATGTGGTATCACCAGTGAAACATCAAAAACCAACGCTCACGGATTCGCAAATTTCAACATTGAGAAGGTGCACCTTCCTAAAGGAATCAATAGCGATAAAATAACGGTGTCTGTGATGGGCCATCATTTTGACCTAAAAGTGGTGAGAGGATAAAAAATCACAAAAATCCTGAGAAGAAGTTGTTCAGGAAGTACAGAGAAACTGTGTAGAGGATGGGTGCTATCAGCATCATCTTTGCAATCTCAAAGCGATTCTGTATGGGATCATCTCCGAACATCACATTGGTGTAGAAGTATCCTGTGATCAGCACTGTCAAGAACACGTAGACCACCATTATTATTGAAAATGTGTACGCTGAGATGTGCTGCATTTTTAAAAATCCTATGGAGAACATGGAGTTCTCTGGAAGTATGGATGACACTTGCTCAAGCTTGCCTAATATGACTGCGTAGAGCACCATTGTGACTGCTATGGTGATGGGTGCAAAATAAAGGGCTGTTAGCTGCATCATGCTGGTTGCACTGCCCAATTTCACTCGCATATCTCTCTCAATGCCCTTCAGCTCTCTCAGATGAGATGCGATGTTGATTATCATGCCTCCAGCGGTCACATTATCTTTTTTCAAAGAATCAAGTGTTACGCGCATGGTGGTGTTAATCACGCGGGTGGACTTGTCTTTTAGTATGCCATCCTTTCCGAACAGTATCTCCTCAAGACTGTCTCTCGTGGTCTTCAAAGAGTACAGGATGCGTCTGAACAGTATCTCTATGGCGCTTCCGTGCATGAGGTCAACCACTCTTCTCATTGCCACTTCAAATGGCTCTCCTTCCGCCACTCTGCTACCAATGTTGAAGAGTGCATCTGGAAAATCATCGTTCATTTGCACTAACATATCGTGCTCCGCTTTCACAGGATATGAAGTTACGAAGAAGTAGATGGATATGGGAATGGACATGGCCCAGAGTAGGAATGATGAGGTCACATAATCAAAGCTTCTCAATCCCAGATATGCAAATATCACTCCGACAATTATGGATATGACAATCACGAGATTCTTTTCGTTCTTGGTTAAATGCACCGTCAGGTCTGGAGGTGTTGTCAAGGTAGGTTTCTCGTTAATTATCTTACGCGAGTACACAAAGAACATTCCCGGGATTAGTATGTCAAAAAGAAGAACTATGAGCCATGTCATGTCCTTGCCTATTGGTGTGATTGGAAGTAATGATGCGAGAATCAGAGGTAACATAACTCCTATTGAGAAGAGAATCATGGTTGGAACATACAAAGACTCAGCGTATCCTATCAAATCTCTCTTTGAGCTCTCCATTATTATCTGTGCCGCTTTGTCCAAAGTCTCTTTTCTCTCCTGCTCTGTGGTGCGCATGGATGAAACTCTAAGGGTGTACAGAGCTCTTTTGAATCCGTCGTTCCATTGGCCCCATTCGTATGCAAACTGCACAAAAGCTTCCTCAATGGTATCATGCTCCCTAAGATACACGCCCCATAGAATCTTCTTGAGGTCTGTGGCCAGAGGCTCCTCGGTGTTTTCGCTGGCGAAGGCAACCGCGTGCTCCAGAGAAGGGTTGAGATAAAGGGACATAACCATGTAGCTTACCGCTTGAGGCATGAAGCCCAGCATCTTTATTCGCAGACTGTTTGCCCTCATAAACGGGTAATTTACTATGAACGCATAGCCTATGAACGGAATCACCAAAGTTCCCAAAACGGCAACCAAAGTGGCAATCAATGAATGGGAGAGCAAAAACACAATCAGGTCAATGAACACAAATAGCAACAGTGAAAATATGAGAAAAATTTGACCAAAAAGCACAATCTGGTGCGGCTCTGAAACCATACGAGCAAATTTTATAGTTTGAGCAAAATCATTTCTATCATACTCAGTTTGGGCTTTCATGTACTTTGTGAATGCTTGAATGTACTTGCTGTAAGCCTTTTTGTACTGAACATCTTCCTTCTTGTACATG
Organism: uncultured Thermoplasmata archaeon; assembly: GCA_964425415.1. Classification (GTDB taxonomy): domain Archaea; phylum Thermoplasmatota; class Thermoplasmata; order Thermoplasmatales; family Aciduliprofundaceae; genus JAADDK01. The sequence goes on from CAYRMJ010000017.1 coordinate 7,830, forward strand.
CTCATTATTGCCTCGTACTCTTCCTCCGCTTTCCGATACTTTTCCTTTGCAGCTTCCACTTTCTTCTTTCTGTCCTCTTCCCACTTAACTCTGAATGCCTCTGACTGAGTCCTAAAAAGCATGTTTACTTTGAGACATATCTTGTCATACCACAGCATCGCTCATCACCGACCCAAGAACCAGTCTTTCCACCTTTCAAATACCCTGTCGTGGTCCACCACGCCCTCCTCTTCTGCCTCTCTTGCTATGAGCTCCCACATCTTGTTGTTTCCAGCGTTTATCCAGTAATGACTTAAGTATGCCATGTTTCCAGTTTCCACAGCTCTCTTAACTATAGCCGCTTTAATCTTTGCTCTGAGTCTTATGTTATCCACAGCGTCCTCATAGTCCATACCCCATGCCTTTGCGATGCTCGCTATTAAAGTGCTGCCCTCGTATAGAGCATCAGTTTCCTTTAATATTCCCTCTCTCATATCAAATAGCATCAGGTCTTGGAACTCGCCATCGCTACCCTTCATGTACTCTGATATCTGCACCACCTTTCTTATCTGCCTGTGCAAACCGCTGGGTCTCGTGAATCCCGCCACCACAACCACATCGGTTGCATTGAAGGACATTGAAGGTATGCCTATATCAAATACAACTCTCTCGTAAACTGCCCGAGGTGTGTTTGCGTGTATGGTGCCCAGCACGGCACTTCCGGCGGTTCCAGCGCGCATTGCCTCGTACAGCGTTTTTGCCTCTTTTCCTCGCACCTCTCCTATCACAATGGCGCTCTCGCCCAATCTCAAAGCTAAACGCAGAGTATCATCCATGGTCACTTCCGATGTGCCTCCAAAGGTGGAACGCACCAGCAGAGGAAGCACTTTGTAGCCCAAGCCCTGCAGATATGGTGCAGGAAGTTCTGGAGTATCTTCTATCACGATTATTCTCTGGCTCTGCGGAAATTCAAAGAGAATTGAGCTCAAAAGCGAGGTTTTACCTGCGCTTCTGCTTCCTGTGACGAGCATTGTTGCATTTCCATCAATGAGGAACGATAACAGTCCCGCACCCATGGGAGTGATACTCTCAAAGTATATGTGCCTCAAAAGGGTCCATGGCACGCGAGAATGGCGCCTGAAAGCGAAGGATATGCCTCGTGGGCTCAGGGGAGGACCCACAGCCGTGACTCTCGTTTTAAACTCCTTCAGGTCAATTTCCAAAAGAGGATGCGCTTCAGAGAAGGGTCTGCCGCTTTCCATTCTGAAGCGGGATATCATGCTCTTAGCGTCCCTCTCGCTTAGCACTATGTTGGTGACGAATTTTTCAGGTATTCCGCGGCCCAAACCGCCCTGCAAAATCACGTATATGTTGTTGTTTGAGACTGGAGCGTCAAGGTATATATCCTGAACGTACGGATCATCAAACAGAATCTCCATTATTCCAAAGCCCGAGGTGTATTTCATCAGATACTTTGCAAGCTGAGTCACGGTGTTCATCTCCCCTTCTCTGTCCGTGCCAAGCTTTATGTTGTACAATTTCGCAAGTTTGAATATCAGCTTTGCACCCTCTTCCTCAATGTACTTTGCAGAGGCTCCGGGTTTAAGCACTTCCATTCCGCGAGGATACTCGGCCAAAAGCTCCTTTCTAGCCATGTCAATCAGGCGCATGTGCTCCTCTGGAATGTGGTATTCTGGCGGGTCCACATAGTACAAACCTTCTATCTCTGTGGGCAATCTGTAGAGTTTCACTGGAATATCACCCACAACATACTCCTTCACCAACACGCTGCCTTTGGGCCTGTCAAATTGAATCCACGATGGGGAGAATCCGGGTCTTCTGCGAGAATCTTTAGTTAGGATTTCATCAATAGTATCCTTTATGCGTTTTCCGCTAACCTGCAGCCCCACATTTCGTACTCTCGCTAAAAGAGTGAGCGGAGAGCGCACCTTCTCTTCCATTGGCACATTAACGTTTATACCCAGTTGCCCGAGCCAATCAATGTATTTTTTGAAAGCGTAATTGAGATCATTTAAGGATGTGGCACGGCATTTTTTGCATCTTTCCGAGTACACGGGCTCTTTTCCAAATTGGTCTACTATGTAATAGAAGTAGGTGGGAAAATTAGCAATATCACTCAGAAACACATTTTTGAGCTTCACGAAGACTTCCTGAGGATTGAGGGGGCACACGGGGCACCGCAGCTTTTTGCGGTCCTTCTCTGGTACATCCGCAAAGTACTCAAGAAGCGGATCTCTCATACTCAAATTGCCCAGAGAATTGGCGTACTCAAGCATGCTCTTCAAAACACGAATGCTATCTCCATAATACTCGCGAACGTTGTACTTTTCAAGGTCTATCAGGTCCACGCTTGATGAGTGGGAGAGTGTTTGAAGAACCCTTCCAAAGCATGTGGGATTTGTCAAGTCTCCAGAAGATTTGCATCTTTTGCACTCTTTAACAACCAATTTTGTAACATCTCCCTCCGTGACAATTTCATACTCACAGGGCTTTAAAACTCGCTTACCAATATCTTTGGGCTTTTTCTTTTTAACTTCATGATGCTCCTCATCACTCTTCTTACCCGCAGTGTCTTTCGGAGTTGCCATAGAGAATGAATGTGGTATAATGTATATAAACATAACGGCAGTTGAAAATAAAGATGTTCAGATTGAATAATGTTTAAATCAAAAGCCACATGTGGGGATGTGCAAATAGGATACTGCCCCAGATGCAACGTGCCCGTTCTTGGCAAAAGATGCGATGTGTGCGGAAAATCTCCCCTTCCCCTTAGATTTCACGATTTGGGAGACATAAGACCGATATCCAAGGAGGAGATGCGAGTTCTCCTAACTCTAATTCCATTCAAAGAGGTGCGAAATTACATTAAGAGGAGAGTTGTGCTTCTCTCTAAGCAGCCGGGGTTGGATTATCGCAGAGATGTATACGTTGACGGATTCAGAATAGGCACCATGGAGTACATAAAAGATGGAGGTTGGAGATACAGGTTCACACCCACTGGAAAGGGTGCTGCATTGTTTCTCTCGCTCGTTGGTGAGGCGGATTTGAACATCTCTGGGCGCGGGCATTTGAAGGGCAAAAAGCTGAATATGAATATTGACGAAGACTGGAAAATTGCGAGGGCAAATGAATGCGTGGCGGTTTTGGTGCCAGCAGCAAATGGAGCGAAGGTAAGAGATGTGTTTTGTCGCAAAGTGTCCATTAAAAAAAGGACTAACATGGATGATGTGATATCTGCGAATTTGGGACATCTGGCCTATCTGGAAAGGCGCGCATTGGATGTGATAAGGAGAAATCATCCTAATTATGTGGCTTTCAGTGGCGGGAAGGACAGCGAGGTTGCTCTATATCTTGCATCAAAGGTAGGTGTGAAAAGAGCGCTTTTTGCCAATACGGGCATGGAATTTCCAGAAACTGAGCGGTTTGTGTATAATTTTGCCGATTATCTGGGAATTGAACTAATTGAGCTCAAACCTAAAAGAGAGTTCTGGAGCTTGGTGGTGGAAAATGGGATACCTACCAAAGATGGTAGATGGTGCACCAAATACCTAAAAATTGAGAGTTTAAAAAGATATAGAGGTGTGATAGTTGAGGGAACAAGAAAATATGAATCTCTGGCTCGTATGAGTAATCTAAATGGTAAGAGAATTGGAAATCTGAGAGCAGTGTATCCTATACGTGACTGGCTTGCACTGGAAGTTTGGATGTTCATATTCATGAAGTCCCTTCCTTACAACCCTCTCTATGATATGGGTTATGAGAGAATCGGGTGCTACATGTGTCCCTCTATGTTAAATGCTGAGTTTCACCGACTGAGGAGAACGCACCCTTCTTTGTTTAGAAGATGGTACGAGTACCTGAAAAAGCAGGGATTCAGCCATGATGAGATAATGGACGGAGCTTGGAGATGGCAGAATTTGCCACCAAAGATAAGGGAAATTATGAAAAGTTAAAATGCTCTACATACATGCTTGCTCGTGATAACAGTAGTGGGCGTGGCTCATGTTATAGACTTAAAGCGGCAAATTGAAAACATAATAGTAAGCAAGAATCCTGACGTGGTGGCAGTTGAGTTGGATTATGGAAGGTACTATGCAATGACCCATAAAATTGAAGGAAAGATGCCCTATATCTACAGAAAGATGAGCGAGATGCAGAAGAGCCTTGCGGAGATGCTTGGCACGGAAGTTGGCAGAGAGATGCTCACTGCGGTGCAGGTTGCTCGGGCGTTGGGAAAGGATGTTGCGTTCATAGATATGGATGCGGCTGAAATAGCTAAGAGAATAAGGAAAAATATGAGCGTATGGGAAAAAATCAAGCTTTACTTCTCCATATTTCTCGCGCCATTTTCCAAAAAAAAGGTTTCTGAGAAGGATGTTAAAGACATAATTGAGCATGAAGATGTGTATATCTCTTACCTGAAAAAGCGCTTTCCCGGGCTTTCAAAGGCACTTTTTGATGATAGAGAGCGAGTGATGGCAGATAATCTCATTAAATTGAGCTCCGATAAGAATGTGGTGGCTTTTGTTGGAGATGGTCATATTAACGGCTTAAAAAAGAGAATAAAAGATGCTGAGTTCATACATCTAAAGGAAATTATGGGCGATTCAATGAGCACTTCCTACACTGTTTCTCTCAATTAGCTCTTTGATAATCTCCGCTATCTGTGATTCCATAGCTTTTACCATATCAATTGTGTTTTGATGAGTGGTTTTTTCGTCCACATAGTTAACAATTGGACATATAGGCTGATAGCAAAGTTCCAGCTCTCTCGCCAATCTTGCTTCAGGAGCAACGGTCATTCCCACCACGCTTGCGCCCAGCATTCTGAGCATTTTTGCTTCGGCTCGTGTTTCAAACTGCGGGCCCTTGGTGGTCGCATAGGTGCCACCAATTTTCATATCTGAAATTTGGGAAATTTCATCTCTGAGGGTGGGGCAGAAGGGCTCATAGAGATTAACATGCACCGGTTTCTCGTTGTGATAAGTCCAAACTCTTCCAGTGAAGTCAAGCAGATCATCAGGAACCATAACTGTGCCCGGCTCAAGTTCTTTGATAAGAGAGCCCACTGAGCTTATTGCTATCACTTTTTTTATTTTTAAAATGTGGAACACGTCCATATTGGCGTGGTACTTCACCATATGCGGTGGCACAGGTGGATTGCCATGTCTGGATAAAAACACAAAATTCTCGCCCACCAGCACTTTTTTATCACCGAATCTCGTTCTCACAATCTTTTCCTCGCCGCCCAGCTCTGCAAGTCCTGAATAAAGTCCGCTACCACCTATTATGCCAATCATTCTCTCAACTCCCTCATGGTTGTGACACGCTCTGCAAACGCGTTGTGCTTGTGAATGCTCTCCTCACTCTCGCTTCTCACCACAATTAGTGAATCATCCGGCAAATTTTTGTAATTTTGTACTAATTTTAGGAGAATGTCCCTAACCACATCTTCAACAAATTTTGGATTTTCATGTGCTTTCAGAACGAGCTCTCCTTCCTCTCTTCTCTTCAGAATTTCATAGGTGGGTGATGAGAATGAAGATTCCACCAGCGATATAAGTTCATCGGCTTCAATTTCCATATCTTCTGGAATTTCAATCATCAAAGTCACTATGTTTCTCTGGTTGTGCGTTGGAACTGGGATTTTATCAAGAATACTGTTATCATATCTCTCCTTCAAAATTGCACGCACAGTTTCCATGGCGCATGGGCAGGCGGTCATGCCCACAACCTCAACGCCCACCATTTTCTTGATATCATCTCCGTCTGCTATCGCTCTTCCCAATAAGGTGTATCTCTCCACAGTCTTTCTGCCTCCCGGATTTTCTCGTGTTAGGAAATAATCGGCCTTTAAATTCACCTCAGCGTAAGTGGCATAATCGTGTTTCTCTCTAACTAAACGAACTATGCGAGTTGCTAAATTTTCAATGCCCGTGCAGGGCTGTGCTATGCTTTCATCCACAATCTCCGAAATGACCTCAACATTTCTTGACATATCCGAACCTTTCTTTGTTGGAGGCAGGTCCACATATATATCAATGTGCGTTACAAGTGTGATTTCCCTATTCCCGCGAATGACCTGAATGGGCTTTACTACATCTCTAACACCCACGCGTGTTATTTTGAACCGTGCCTTGGGTGCCATTCCCTGTATGTCTGGATACATAACAGGGGTATCTACACAAGCGATAAAAAGTTTAAGTAAGTTTTCTGTAAGTGGGATGTAGCACGGTTATTTTTAATTTCTAAAAGGTTTATTTTCCTCAATGCATCTCTTCCTATTGCTTAACTTTACCAATTTCTCTGTCTTTATCTTCCACTCCTTCTTCAAGCGCTTTCATCTTTTCAATAAAGCTCTCAAGTTTGGAGCGGTGCTCCCTTTTTATGTGAAAGTTCTTTCCTCTGAAAGTGTATTTCATTATTCTGCGCTCAAGGGCATCTTTTGATATATTATCCCCAACAAACTCACCATAGTTATCGTTAGATATAATCAAACCGTTTCTCTCTTCCAGTGCGATTTCCAGTATGATTTTATCATCGTACTCGTGGTTACTCACAGACCTAACTATGCCCTTTCTCTCAAGCTCTCTCAGAGCTTCCACATCATCAATGCGGTGTGAATTGAAATCGGAGTCCTTCACGATGATAATTATCCTGTTCTCAGGAACCCCTTGCTTTAAGAGATACTCATAAACAGCTTTGAGTCTTTCCACCTTTCCCTTTTTGTTATCTTTCTCTTCACCACCGTACATGACATTTCTTCCATCAACGACAATCACTTCATAATCCTCATCGTCACGTACTTTCACGCTCCTCTTAAATTCGGTGATGTCCGGATGAATGTAAAAGTTCCCCTTGTTCAACTCTCCAAATCTCTTAAACAAATCACTTCTTAGGTATATTTCAAGCTGAGCTTCAGGTATTCCAGTTTCTCTGGACAGATCATGAATGGACACATAGTTTTTTCTTTTGGAAATCTCGTATTTTTTGAGGGTGAGAGCCAATTTAAGAGCACTTTTGTCACGATAACCTTCCGCAATAAAACGTCTGATCCACCTTAAATTTCCGTTTATGGCTCCAAAAATCTCAAATCTATTTTGAGGCGCTACAAAATGGTACATTTCAACCTTTGAGCCATCTTCCAGCAAAAAATATAGCTCGTTACCTTCAACTATAAGATCCTTCACAACCTTACCGTTGACGCTTATAAGATTAAGTTTTATGAATTTTCTGAGCTCATCAAGGTCACGGGGCGCTCGGTCATCGTTGTGCTTAACATTATCTCTCATTTTCCATACAACATAATACGAATACCTATTTTTCTGAGATAGATATCTTTTGTAATTTAGCTCTGGGGGCATTCTGATCGTTTTGTTTTTTATGACTTCTCTAAGGAGATATTCTCTCCCCTCTGAATCACTGAGCACTATCTTTCCTCCGTCCGTGGAATAAGATTTTATTTTGTGCTCAACATTGTTGACCTTAACTGAAACGAGACCCTGTGACACAAGATCCGAAAATGAATCAAGAGAGTATTTTTTCTCCGTTTTTAACAAAAATTCATCGTAGTTTCTAACCTCGCCCCGCCTGTACAGCTCCAGAAATTCATGAATGCGCGAGCCGTATCTTTCAAGAACTGGAAATATGCTCTCTAAATATACATCTTCAAATCCTTTTCGTCCAATGAGCACTCTTCCATCTTCAATTTTAGGTTCTTCGTACAGCTCAACATCGCCGAAATGCTCTTTAATTTCATCGTTGATGGAGAGCAAGGTCAGGTAATCGTCAATTGTGAACCCATACCGGCTCCAGAGAAGGCATTCATCGCGGGTTCTAAATCCACCTTTAAAGCACTCCTTTATTTTGCTAAAAGCGGTGGATAGCGTGATATCGTAGTCGTCAATTTCTGAATTTAGAATGTTGTCCCATAGCTCATCCCACGAATCCACAGAGCGCCCATCCACATTGATTGATATTATGTTCTTTGATAGTCCGTAATCAATGTACTCTCTGAGCTTCTTTAGCTCTTCCAAATTCTCAGCACCAAAGCTTTTTAGAAGTTCTTTTAGTGGATTTAAGTTCTTACCTGAAATGCTGTCCATGTATCTGCCTGCAATTTTGTAAAACTCATTTAATGATTTCAGACTCAAATCCAGTCCAGCAACGCATGTCCAATACAAAATTCCACTGTGCACCACTCCAAAGCATCCATTGCTCCACCCCATCACGAATTTTGGACGATGTTCCTTTAAAAACTCTACAAAAGAGCTAGGCATAAGCTTTATGGAGGGCAGGTTTAGGCTATTTTCCTCCACGAAATACAGCTTGATCTCTGAATGCCACTGTTCCTTGTTCTCATCACTCATGCGGTTCCACATATATGGTGGGGTATTTATGCTTTCGCATGGGAACTAACAAAGCTCATTATGCGATTCAAGATATCACCTCTATCTTCGCCCATAACGGAGTGATTGTAACCTTCTGCAATGTACAACTCACCCCATTTTCCTAAGGCCCTGTACACCTCTCTTTGATGCTTCGGATTAACTAAATTGTCCTTTGACGGGATAATCACCAGACAAGGCTTGTTCACATTTTTAGCCGCCTCTACCGTGTTCACGGACATGAGGGGTTTGTAAGAGCCAATCCAGATTTTATTGTTAAGAAAGCCCAACTCTCTTGCAATTTTGACCGTCTCATCATGCACAAATATACTTTCATACACAGTCCTGTATTTTATATAAAAAAGGCGGTTTGTGAGTTTCTCATAAATGCGGCCTAAATGGTAAATTGCTGGAAGCAGTAAGCGCTCACCCACATTCAACTCTCCTTTAATGGTGGCTGGAGGCGCAATAGCAACGCACATGTCTCCTATCCCTCTTTCCAAAGCGTAAATCACGGTGGACGCACCCAAACTGTGTCCTAAAAGCACAAGTGGGCTCTTAATTTTATCTTTGAAGTAATTAAGAACAAGTTCAATATCTTCTATGTTTTTATCAACACTCTCATATCCCGAAATTCCACCACTCTCTCCATGTCCAGAAAGGTCAAAGATGATAACAGAATAGCCTTCAGCATTTATTTTTTCAGGATAATCAAAGAATTCTCCAGAGGATGAAGCAAGTCCATGGATGAGCACAAATGTGCCTTTCTCCCCGTAATAGTAACGGCCTTTTATCTCACCAACTTTGAAATTTTCGTATTTTTCAGATTTCACTCTCTCTGCCTCCTTAGCGCATTTTCAACCTTCTTCAAATCCTTCAACAAACCTCCGCGAAACTCTCCTGCATACTCGTAGTCCCGCGCTCCCATGAACTCGTTGTCGTGAATCAACTTCCGTATCTTCCGAATCACGTGCTTCCAGAACTCACCTCGCTCCCTGTCATCTCCCAGATACAGGGAGAGAAGATACAGCTCGTTCATCAAATCTCTCCGCGG
>CAYRMJ010000017.1:17370-22400 GCA_964425415.1 uncultured Thermoplasmata archaeon
AGGTAATGCCACAAACACATTTGTAGTTTATTTCAAAAATTAGAGAAAAGAGGAACTATTTCAGCTTGTATCCGCAATAAGGACAGAAAGCCACATCTCCCGGAATCTCCTTGCCGCAGTTTGGACAGTGCATCTTCTCCGGCTTCTGAGGGGCTCCGCAGTATGGGCAGAACTGTGCATCTTCTGGAATATCCCGACCGCACTTCACGCACTTTTTCATCTTTTTCTCCTCAAATTTGTGGCCGCAGTAAGGGCAAAACATCGCATCGCTTGGAACCATCTTCCCGCACTGGGGACACTTCTTCATTCCTGCCTGCGGGCCCGGTGGTGCCGGCTGCTGCATTCCGCCCACTGGTTGCATGCCCTGCCCCATGGCACTTGCCATGGCGTATCCTGCGCCCATTCCTGCGCCCATCTCTGCAAATCCTGAGCCGCCGCCTCCTTGCTCAGCGCCTTTTCCAATGCTCTCAATCGCCTTTCCTGTCTGATACTGCATGTAATTCACACCCAGCGCCGCCATTGCGCCTCTCTTATCAATTGCCTGCTGCACCTCCTCTGGCAAGTTCAGGTTCAAACCTGCAATTTTAGTAACTTCCAATCCATACCTTTCGGTGTCATTTTTTAGCTTGGCTAAGAGCATCTGCTCAATTTCCTGCAGGTATGCGGGCAAATCAAGAATGCTCATATTGTGCTTTAACTTCAGCTCTCCAACAGTGTCGTTGAGATCCATGACTATTTGGTCTTTGAGCCACTCTATGACCTCGTTGCTCGTAGAGTATCCTTTTGTTCCCACAAACTCTGTTATGAAAACCATTGGCTCAACCACTTTGTAAGCGAACTGCCCAAACGCGCGAATTCTGACCACTCCGAAATCAGGGTCCCTGAAGGATAACGGTTCAGATGTGCCGAACTTCCCCCGCAGTTCTCGGCGCTGCAAGTAGTATATCTCTCCAATCTGCTGCACACCTGTGAGCTTCTTAACCAGTGTTCCGAGCACGGGCACATTCTCGGTGGTGAGCGCATACCTGCCCGGTCTGTCAAACACATGTAGGGCTTTTCCATCACGGAAGAACACAGCATACTCATCTTCCCGAACCACCACATTGTCATTCCAGCGCACGTTGTGTGGAAGACGCCACATCACATTCTCTCCTTTGTATTGATCCACCCAGAAGAAGGTCTTGCGTGCGTCAGAGCCCTCCAAATTGCTCTCCTTCTCTCTTCTCAGAATCATTCAAACACCTCCAGCATGCTGTTGCGTCTCTTCTCAAACAGATCTTCCAAAGATTCCAACATGCTCCACAGCTCCTTCATCATGGTTCTAACTTCATTTAAGTTCTGCGATGTGGCCATTTTTTTTGCATATTCTAAAATATTTTGAGATTTCTCTATGAGCTTGAGGTCAAATTCGTAAAGATTGTTTAGCTGGTCCACGTCCACTCTGTAATCGCCCACAAGGCCCATGTATCCCTGCTCCGCATGCCTTATTCTCTCCTCAAATGTGTTTGTTCTGTTCATTATCTTTCCAATCATATTCATATCTTCAAGAGCCATGTTCTCAGTAAGAAACTCTCTGACTCTCTGAATGTACCTCGCAGATTCCTGCAGTTTATTTGCTATGTAGTCTCTGAGCATGCTGTCTGCAATTCTCAAATCTTCTCTTTTTCTATATCCCCTAAATCCGGGAATGGCCAATTCAATTTTTTTCAAAAATGTGCGTTCATCTTTTACCTTCTCCCTCAAATCTCTCATCTTCTTTCACCTCCCAGCGCGTTCCACAGGAAAAGCAAGCCTATTATAATTATAGCTCCAACGATTATCAGAGCCATGTTCAGACCCGCCATTCCGCCATACAAAATTGCTCCTAAAAATATTAGACCAAGACCTCCGTAGAATTGATACTCATCTCTGCGTCCAAGCACAGCCATTGAAACTCCCAGTCCACCAAAAAACACAAGCACGCCCAGTGGTGCCTGCCCTGAGAGCCAAAGTGCCGCTGCCAGACCACCAAGCACAAATACCAGTCCCCACATCGTGTAGTACATCCTATCTTCTTCTTTAACCATTTTGTTCACCTCAGTATTCTCTTAGTGCAATCACATAACCCTGTTGATAGTAAACTGGAAGGTATGTTATACCTTTGAATTTGGCAGAAAATGAGTACTTCAAATCCTGCAATATGCCCGGTCTATCTACCTCATACGATAAAAACACAAATTCTGCAATCTTCTCTCCTTCTTCCACGCTTATCTCCACAGGTAGAGGAGAGCCTTCCCTGAAACTGTCAATTTCTGGGCCATGTGGGGGTTTGCTTGTAACCGTTTTGCTAATTCTCACAACCTCCTCTCCCGGTATCTGACCACCTGCTGGTATGTAAGTAATCCATTCTCCACCCATGCCTCTCTCAGCGAAGAATCCGCGCACCTCCTCATTGTATATCTCCGCGTGAGTGTGATACATTAGAAATGGCATGTAGTACTTCTTTCCTTGACCCGGCACTTCAAAGTTGAGGATCTTTACGTTCATAACCTCTCCCGTGGGCGCGTAGACAAATGTGCCACAGTTCTCACATCTATATACCAGATCCTTTCTACGGGCTTTTAGCACAGAGCCGCATTTCGGACATTTCAGAGGAACGAGCTCTATGCTCATATTCGCACCTCCAGACCCGCGAGATTTAGCTTTCCAGATTTGAATTTGCTTATGGGTGAATAAGGTTTATCAATGTCTCCCTCCACTATCTCTGAGCCGTAGCGGAAGAAGTAATAGGACGCTCCAAAGATTATCAATCCGATTAATATGAGGTATCCACCGAGCTTACCTCCCATGCTCCCTGCAAGTGGCGCCAAGCCCGCAAGAACTCCCCCAATGGTGGCTCCGGTTCCTATCGCAAGGGATTGCCAGAGCGCATCGCCCGGCGCGCGTCCAGATATGACTTTTCCTGTCACTCCATCAACGGTTAGAAAATACATTTTTCCTTTGTAATCGTACCTGATTATCCAGAACGGGTAATAAAGCAAAGTGAAGCTCTTCGGAATGACAATTTCCCTGTGAAATGTTATGTTCTCAATGTCCGCCTCTTTCAATATCCACTTTGATATATCTTTGTCTGCGTACTCTCGCGCATCATCTTTGGATGTCGTGGCTTCGTATTTGGGCATGTCTTCTGGTAAGGGTACGACCTCTCCCTTCAGATTTCGTAGATGGTTGATACCTATATCTCCAGCATCACATGCAATCCTAGTCCATGCGTAATCGCGACGCACCTGCTTCTCCTTATACACCTTTTTTCTGTGCGTGTTTCCGTTGGAATCTGTGTATGTCTCATAGTTGTATCCACAAACAACGCCAAGTCCTATTGCACGATAGTTCCAGAATGGCAAGTACACAGGATATATCTCTTTAATCTCCGCAATTTTTTTCAGATCTCGTGCTTTTAGTCCCTTTCTGAACCATTGATGAGTTGCTTGCAATGCACCCTTTTTATCCACTTGCATCCTATAAGCCAGAACCTTCACATCGTCATCGCCAGATACCTTTGATACAGTATGACAGAATGGGCATATTACAAACCTATCTCCTTCATCCACCTCAATTCTGCCCCCGCAGCTTGGGCAATTCAAACCGTATGTAATTTTCATCTCATCCTCACCTCAATACTTTTGCGATATGTAGTAGCCACCTCCAATTCCGATGGCCATACCCACAAGAACCAGTAGCCAACCCCACGCTGATATCATCGTACCCACACCTGTTCCCACGGCTGCAAATAGAAATGTTACTATTGCCAGAGCCATGTACGGAACTGAAGAGCGGGGTGGATAGTAGGATGTGAAAATCTCTCCCGATGAGCCGTCCATGACCACATTGTACTCCTTTCCCTGAAACTCATAGCGTATTTCGTATATGGGGAAAAACACAATTTCCTGCTCTTTTCCTGTGCCCGGTAAAGTGGGCAAATAAGTGTCCATTGTGAGATCGGGCTGCACTATTTCAGCGTTTCCAGCGTTGAATGTACTGTCAAATATCTTCATATCTCCCGGTGGCACTTTCAGATTGGTAAGTCCGGGAAGAAGTGTGCTTTTGGCGGGCTTTACAAGAACTTTTTCTTTTCCATTCACATCTCTCACAAATCTGTAAACTGGAAAATACATTGCCTTTATACTTTTTATTTTTGAATTCTCAAGACCCTTTGCCATCTTGGGTCCTGAAGCCCAGCGTCTGAAAACAGACTGAACCTGATTTTCATTGATTGTGAAGGGTATTATGTAGTAAAACATTACCCTGCTTTTGTCTATGTAAATCATCGTGCCACAGTAATCGCATTTTTTGAATCGCATTCCCGGCTCGTATTCAAAAGGTGCCCCGCATTTTGGACAGTTCATAGTCACCATAATATCAGGCTTGCATTACAACAAAGTTATTTAAAATTTTTCCTAATTAATCTCATAATTAAATCATCCGTACCTAATCTTCATTGCGAGTATGAAAATTGCGAGTGTGAATGTAACTGTGTTTGCTGCAATTATTGGCATGTCTCTATGAAAAATTCCGTAAACGAGCCAGAGAAACACTCCTGTGGAGAAGAGCAAAAACATGCCCAAAGATATGTCACGAGTGCTTTTACTCCTCCACGCCTTTATGACCTGCGGGAGGAAAGATATGGTGGTTAGAGTTCCGGCAGCGTATCCCAATATTTCATCAATCATGTGGAGTGCAAAACATTGTGATTATTAAATTCTTATCTTCTGTCTCTTTTTCAGAAGTTAGTAAATCATTAAATAAGGATTGAGCATAACTGCAAATATGCACTCACTAAAAAAGAAGATAGTGCTGCTGGGTGATGGTGCAGTTGGGAAAACATCACTGATTAAAAGATTCGTTTTAAATCGCTTTGATGAGAAATATATAACAACCATTGGGACTCGCGTATCAAAAAAGACCATTGTGGTAGGGGATTATGAGATAACTCTTCTGATATGGGACATTCTTGGACAGAAGGGCTATGAGAGGGTTCAATGGGCCTCGTA
>CAYRMJ010000018.1:0-21603 GCA_964425415.1 uncultured Thermoplasmata archaeon
TACTCTTCTCTCTCGCAGGACTTGCACTTTGGAAAACAGTTGAAGATAGGAAGAAAGACTCACGCCTCATGATTCTCGGAAGCATGGCACTTGTGCCCGCAATATACACCGTGATAATCTACGCCATCTCCATGGGAAAAATTTCCACAGATGTGATTGATACATCCATCCTTATTGCCACTATCGGGCTTGCTGGAGTTCCAATAGCGTATATGATCATGAATACCAAACTCGCGGAGGCACTTAGGAAAGATGCAAAATATTATTCAAGCGCCATCATCCTTGATACGTTGCCGCAGCAGAATGCAATCTACGTTTTTCTAGGGTATATTCTATTCATAACCTCCCACATCAATAAGGAGGCAAAGGTAACGCCGATACCCGTTGATTCCTTCCTGATGGCCTTTTCCATCCTGAGCCTCACAACTCTCGTAGGTTCAATTCTCATGGGCTTTGCAATAGCCAGAGTGCTTTCAGAGGAGGAAAACCTTGATTTTCAGGCGAGGAAAAAAGCTATAATGCGCTCCATGCCGGGAGCAGCGGTGGCAATCGCAGGACTGCTCATATTTTTCATAATCTCCATGCCATTTCAATGAAACGAGCTAGCCATATCTATAGCGAATTACACCATCAATCATAGTTAATAGAATTTCATTGTTTTTAATTGCCACCAAATCTGCTTTGTATCCCTTTTTAATTTCACCGAGTTTTGGACTCATGTACTTTGCACCGATTGTGTAAGCTTTTATAGCCTCTTCAAATGACAATTTTCGTTCCTTATCCTCATTAACCACCATGTTTATCCCAAAAAGGGGGTTAAGAGGCATACAATCAGAGCCAAAAAGAATTTGCAATCCTGAATCAACCATATTGCGATACTGGTTATTCTTCATGAACCATTCGTGAGAGAGCATACGATGATATAAACCACCTTCTTTTGCCCATTTTAAAAAATTAGGCTGAACGGACACTTTCAGTCCCTCAACCATGTGCTTTTTATCCGCAAGTTCAAAGTGCTCTATTCTGTTTCCCTCCGAGTTACCATATCCTGCTACTACTTCATCAATGGCATAGTTTCCAATGGCATGAGTGAACACATGTATTCCTGAGCTATTTGCATCACTAACTATGCTTTTAATATTATTCCTATTCAAAAAAGGTTTGACAACAGTTCCATCTTTGTACTCTGTAGCCGCAGTTTTTGCACCTATGGAGCCATCTGCGAATATTTTAAGTGCGCCAATTCTCAAAAACTCATCACCAAATCCAGTATAGAGACCTACCGATTTAATCCGCTCATAGGATTCTGAATAAAAATTTGCAAAAATTCTAATTTTTAACTTTCCGTTTCTTTGCATATTGAAGTACTTAAGAAATGTGTTATGTGTTGCAAAATCATGAACGCACGTAATACCCTTAGAAATAGCATAACTCTGCGCAAAATCCAAATCAATATTGTTGAACAATCCCAGCTCAGATATTAAGTGATTTAAATCATTCTCTCTTATTACTTCTCCTTTCATACCGTATTTTTTCATCAATTTGCTGTTTGCAACCGCAATATGGCCATCTTCTCTTATTAATATAACCTCTGAGTTCGGGCAGGCATCATCAAGCTCCGATGTGGTGATGTATGTGGGTAATTTCCATAAACTCTCATCCCAACCTCGCCCAACAATTAATCTTCTCTTATTGCAATTTTCAGATACTTTCTGTAGAACTTCATCGCGGGTCATTCCTGTAAGGTCCATGGTATCGTGCATCAAAGCTATGTTTTCTAAATGAGTATGCGTATCACAGAACCCCGGTGCTATAAGTGCATTATCCATATCCAAATTAAATGTGGCTGAAGGCATGGCTCTACTTCCAATCTTTTCAATTATTCCATGCTCAATGTAAATGTAAGTGCAATCTTCGCAACCAAATACCCTAGCGTTTTGTAAAAGAATACTCATAAATCTGAGATGCTCTCCGAAAATAAAAAGATGACTGTGGCATTATTTTGCGAGCTGTGATAATGCAACATCTGGTAATTAAGCATAGTGCCTGAAAATATCCTTTTTGAGAAAATCTTTTTATCTTTAATCTCGTTTAGAGATTTGTGAAGTGTGTTCTTTGTGGCAGAGAATCGCAAAAACCGATATGCGAGGTGTGCTCCAGACAGATAATTATGGACTATCCCCTTTTAATAAGGAGAGGCTTTGTAATAGGCGATTTTGAATCTAAAAACGAGGAAATAATGTTCAAAAAAGATATAGAACGACTTAATAGTGAGGTAAAAAGAGCTCTTATTGGTGAGGAAGCAAACCATGTATTGCTGGCAAAAAAAATTCTGGACATTCACAGAAAATTCTCAAGTTTACTCGGTAATTTTGATGTTGAGCCTGATTATTATCTAAAACTTGGAAAGGAACTTGCAAGTCATGATAACACTCCTGAAAGCAAGTACATTCTTGCTCAGATTTATCTGGAAGAGGGAGACATTGAAGGAGCCGAGAACGCAATGGCTGAGATATGGAAACTGGAGCGAAAGTATGCGCTATTTTACGGTGAAGTTTTGGTTCAGGCAGGAAAGTGGGGTCGGGCAATGGAAATATACCATTCTATCCTTGAGGAAAACAAAGATGATTTGGAAGTGTGGAAACTTCTCGCAGATGCTCTTTATCATTCTGGAAACTATGAAGATGCAGAGAGAGCTTATTTGAGAGTTCTTCAGGGCAATCGGGACGATGCAGAGGCATGGTATCGGCGCGGGCTGTGCTTGAAAAAGATGGATAAGTGGGGCGGTGCATTGCAATCGTTCCAAACTGCAGTTAGAAAGGACCCCATGCTAAAGGATGCTTACGAGGAGATGCTCTCCATACTATTGGAGCGTGAGATGTACTCTCGTGCCATGGAAACTCTAAAAAAGATGAAAGAAGTTGGTTTTGATGTGGATGAACGCATTGAAGAGCTCAGGGGGAGGATGAGCTAATGAAAGTTTTGGATAGATTGAAAGCCATGTCAATGGACGAGTTTTATCGTGTGTGCAATCGGCTGGTTAAGGAGATGGGTTTTCAGGTCAAAACTGGTGTGTATAGGGATGATACGGCAGTTTTTGATGCAAATCTTCAACTTCCGGGCGGACAGATTCGGTACATTATAATTTTCATTCGCAAAGATACTTTTGGCATGGAAGATCTTGCAGAATTGGTTGATTTTGATACCTTCCAAATCAGGTGGATGATTATAACTACAGGAGTTGTGGACAAAAGAGCTCTTGAAAAAGTTCCAGAAAATATGGAGATAAAGATTCTTGATGGTTCGGAATTTGAAAAGTTGGTAATTGAGTTTGGAGTTATAAAAGAGGAATCACCTGCAGGTAGGTTTTTACCGAGCGCTGGAAAGGTGGACGAGGAGCTTGCGTGGGCTGAGCAGTTTTTGAAAAGTGGAAATTTTGAAAAGGCACTTGAGCATGTAAACTCTGCACTGGCAATAAAAAGCACCGATAAAGGACTGAAAATAAAAGCAAAAATCCTAAGTCAAATGGGCAAATACGATGAAGCGTTACTCCTTCTTCAGAGAGTGCTGGAGGAGAATGTGCGAGATGACGAAGCGTGGTTCATTTTAGCCACAGTTCTTGAGAACATGGGAAGGGACGACGAGGCAGAGGAAGCTTACGGACAGTGCACACGTTTCAATCCGAGAAATTTCGGATGCTGGCTCAATCGTGGGAATCTTCTTTTCATGCTGGAGAAATACGATGAAGCGCTGATGTGCTACGAAAATGCGCTTAAAATTAGACAGGATATGCCGGAGGTGTGGAACAATCGGGGCGTAGTTCTAAAGCACATGGGCAAGTACGATGAGGCTATGAAAAGTTATAATGCTGCGATAACCTACGATCCGAAATTTGCGCAGGCGTACTTAAACAAAGCCATTCTATTCTACGAAATGAAAAGGTATGAGGAAGCAGAAAACTCCGTGTATGAATATCTCTCACACGAGGAGGGAGACTCAGGGTATGTTCTATTAGCAAATATATATCTTAAGAGGCAAATGCCCAGCAAGGCCGAGGAGATGGCAAAAAAAGCCATAAAAATCAATCCGGGAAATATTGAAGCACGGGAAATTTTGAGAAAGGTGCAGGGTGCAACAGCCAAAGAAGCGGAAGCTCATGTAATGAATGCCATTGAGAGCCTTATTTCATCCGTTCAAGCTCAGGACATGGAAGATGTTACGGCTATTCTACAGGAAGCGCGTCTTTTAGCAGAGCAAGGCAACTACGCGGCAGTACGGGAAAAGCTTAAAGAGGCTCGCGAGCTTTTGATGAAGCATGCGGATGAAAAAGCTCTGAAAAATGCCATAATTGCAGACATACTGGATATTGCAAATGAAGCTAATTTGCCTGTTCAAGAGGGCCTTGAGGATATGGACATAGACTCTCTCCGCATCATGCGCTCCGAGATGATTAAGAAAATACGGCGTGCAGCTCAGGAAGAAAAAACGAAAAGTAATTTAAAGCAATCTTTACAACATATTAAAGAGGACCTTGAGGCAAAGGGACTGCTTACAGATGAAATAGAAAATTACATAAAAAGTGCAGAGCAACAGATAGAAGAGGGCAATTTTTCAAATGCCATGGAAACTCTAATTTCTCTGAGCGCACAGGTTGAGAGGGAAAGATTTGAAGATATACGTCACTTTCTGATTGAGGACACAAAGGAGCTTTTAGAGGATGCGAACATGGATGTACCATTCAACATTGAAGATATGAACCTTGAAGAGATGAAGGAACTTCGCAAGCGTGCTCTGGAGAAAATCTCTGGGCACAGTGCAGCGGGGGGCGGTCTGAAGGATATGGTTGCAGCCTTGTCAGGTGGCAGTGTTAAAGATGCGATAGTTGAGGATATCCATGAGCTTGCAGAGGTGGCTGATTTTCAGGTGCCGGAAGAAATAGAGAGCATGAGTATAAGTGAGCTAAAGAATCTTAGAAAAGAGATAATTGAGAAACTGAAATCAGGAAGAGAGAAGAGTGAAAATATCAGCGAATTTGGACTTGGACATGTGCTCTTAGAAGCTGGGCTTTATGATAAATTATTTGATGAGTCTCTAAAGGAAGATGAATACTTAGCCAATGCACGTGGAATTTACTATTTTGAGAAGGGAGATATTGAAAATGCCATCATGCAATTCAAAAGAGCTGTTGCATTAAATCCAGAATTTAAGGAAGCAGAGTTTAACTTGGGATACTCCCTTTATATATCTGGCCAGAAGGAGGAAGGTTTACTGCATCTGAAAAGAGTTAAAATGGACTGGGTAATAGATAAAATTTCTGATTAATGTTAAATATGGGTTTACAATCTCTAATCCATGAAACTTGTTCCTGACACCAGCGTGGTGGTTGATGGCAGATTCACCGAATTTGTTGAAAAAAGCGAAGTTCAAGAGATAATAATTCCAGAGGTGGTTATTGGAGAAATTGAGCATCAGGCCAACAATGGACTATCAGTGGGATTGGCGGGACTTGCAGAACTTAAAAAGTTGAGAGAATTTTGTAAGGCTAATAACATACTTCTCCGATTCTGGGGAGAGAGAGCTTCTGATGTCCTTATCAAAGGTGCCAAGAGCGGGGAGATAGACAATGTAGTTAGAGATTGCGCCCTTGAGAACGATGCAATTTTAGTGAGCGGAGATAAGGTCCAGTGCGAGATTGCACGCATCAAAGGAATAAACACTGTGTATCTGGAACAACATCGTGAGAGTTCAATGAAAATTGAAGATTTTTTCACCTCAGATACAATGAGCGTGCACATAAAAGCAGGAGTGGGGGCCTATGCGAAGATTGGAAAGCCGGGAGATTTCTCTTTGAAAAAGATTAAAGACTTGGAAGACGAGGAGGTCTGGGCCATTGCAGAGGATATAATTGAGAGAGCTAAAAGAGATGCTGATTCTTTCATAGAGATGGACTCTCGTGGAGCAACTGTAGTTCAGCTGAGAGAGTACCGCATAGCTATAACCAGAGCGCCGTTTTCAGACGCTTTGGAAATTACCGCTGTGCGTCCGGTGGTGAAGTTGAGTATTGAAGATTACAACATATCTCCTAAATTGAAAGATAGACTAAATGAGAGGGCGGAAGGTATTTTGGTCTCTGGCTCCCCCGGAGCGGGGAAGAGCACTTTTGTACAAGCTCTTGCGGAGTACTATGCCTCTCTGAATAAGATAGTGAAAACCATGGAAAAGCCCCGGGACCTCGTGCTTGATGAAAAAATCACACAGTACACTGCGCTGGAAGGAAGTATGGAGAGAACTGGAGATATCCTTCTATTGGTGCGTCCAGATTACACCATATTTGACGAAATGCGTACCACATCTGATTTTAAGGTATTTTCAGACCTCAGACTTGCAGGAGTTGGCATGGTGGGAGTTGTGCATGCCACAAGGGCCGTGGATGCAGTGCAGCGTTTTATAGGGCGTGTGGAGTTGGGCATGATACCACAAATAGTTGATACTGTGATTCATATTGAAAAAGGAGATATAGCATCCGTGCTGACATTGAAATATGTTGTAAAGGTCCCAAGTGGTATGAGCGAGGAGGACCTTGCAAGACCGGTGATTGAAGTGCGTGAATTATCCGATGATAAATTGGTCTATGAAATATACAGCTTTGGAGAGCAGGTGGTTGTTGTTCCTGTAAATGAAGAGTCCCGTGCAATATACAGGCTTGCAGAATATGAGATTGAAAGAAGAGTGAAGAAGAAGCATCCTGGGATAAATGTAAAAGCCATTGTGACAGGGGATAAAAGTGCGACTCTCTATGTGAGTGAATCTGGAATTTCGTCCGTCATTGGCAAAGGTGGAAAGAATGTGGAACGATTGGAACGTGAGTTAGGCATATCACTAAATGTTGAACCAATGGAAGCAAATGAATTGAAAAGAGAGAAAGAGACCAGAGAGGTTGAAATTGAGATTCGCAAAAAGACAGTACGACTTATTGTGGGTCCTGAGCTATCACATCGTCGCGTAGAGGTATATGCTGATAATATTCATCTTTTCAATGCTGTTGTTTCTGGAGAAGGATACATAAACATTAGAAAGAGCACAACCAACGGAAAAAAACTTTTGAAATCAATCAGAGAAGGAAAAATAATTCACATTTCTCCTCTTTGAAGAACAAGCTCAAGATACGATTTTCTCTCAAAATTTTTAATATTTAGTTTATTTGCCAATGCTATAACTTTTTCTTTACAAGGTTGATACTCACCTATACATTCAATTTCCACATAACTGCCCAAATCTTTTACAGAATCCACGCATACTGTGAGATCTTCAAAAGTGTAGTATTTTCTCCTTTTTTCAACTTTAGCTACCTCTTTAAAGCCCAAATCTAAAAGTATTTTCTTCATATCGCCAGCGCTGTTGAAACTTATGTAATGCTCCTCTCTGCTTTTTGTGAGCTTATCAACCTTTGGGCCTTTATATGTCAGAGTGTTATCGCTTCGTATTCTCAGAGCTTCATCTGTTTCTGCAAAGTCCCTGCATGGATGATTAAAATACCAATCTACTTCTAATTTTTCTTTTATGAACCTTGCACCCATACCTTCTATCATTTTTATAAACTCATTAGCATCATCAATTTTGGCTTTTATTTCCACTTCCATAAGTGCAGGGGGAGGGATTTGAACCCTCGAACCCCTACGGGACCAGACCCTGAATCTGGCACCTTTGACCTGGCTCGGTAACCCCTGCCCGCTTTACCTGATTGTTTTTGGCTATTAAAAATTTTGGTGATTTGCACCGTATGTTGACCGAAAATTCCTTCGCCGATTATCCACTCATGAGTAATCTCTGGAATTACCACCTGTTCTTACTTTCTACCCTCTCTAAGGCAGCTATTGAACCACTTCCGGCTGTTAATATTTTTCAGATAACACAAATGGTAATTTTTCGCGAAACCTTTAAATACCACTTTGTCGTATAGTTGTCTGACAAAAAAATGACAGGAGGTGTAATGTATGGATGATAAGTTTCCCCGAAGGCCGAGAATACCCAAGAGGGTTAAGGAGTGGATGAGCACACATAGTATTGCGGACCTTGAAGCTGCAATGTGGGAGCTGGAGGACAAGCGGGCAGAAGTTGTGGCTGGAATACTGAGCATAATGTACGAGCTAACAGATGACTTGGTGGGAATTGAAGCGCCTAAAATTGAAGTTTACGCTTAAGCCACCATCCTTTCCCTTTTATTCTTTTATTTTGAAAAATTTTAAATACACCATTTTCGTTGTCCGTTATATGAAAAACAAAAAGGCTGACATTATTGAAAAATGGCTAAGAGAGGGCAAAGATGATGCAGAAAACATAGTGGATTTACCGTGGGAAGTAAAAAAAGAGCAGGATGAAAATGCCATAATTTTGGTGGCAAGCCATTTGAGGTTTCCCGTTCCTATTGTTTTCAGAATTGACAACTACAACACTACCATAATGGTTGAGATTGACTATCCAACGGACAGCATGGAGCCAACCGCCCGAATGGAGATTTATCGCAATCTTCTTAAAATAAATACTGAACTACCTTACATAAAAACAGGACTTGTGGGCGATGACCTGTATGTCATTCTTTTGGGAGAGGTGGAGACGGCACGAGTGGATCATGACACCCTGAATAACTATATGGAATTGTTGCTAAGTGGATTGTTCAGGGTTGCTTCCTCGTTGGGTCTGGAAAATGATCTTATTCAGATAACTATGGAGAACATCGTCACGGTGGTAGATGAGAAAAGAAAGAGTGGAATGAAAAAGGAGGAAGTTGAGGAGTATTTGGCCACTAAGCTCAACTTGCCGAAGGATCAGGTAGCAACAATAATTGATAAAATATACAAAGGGGCATCTAAAGACAGTGGCGTAGGTGACTCTTATTTTTAGGGTATGATGCTAATTCCAATGTTTACCCAGCATTCTTCGTCTATTTTTTCAAACCCAAATTTCTTGTAAATGTGAATGGCTGGCTCATTGTCGGATCTAACCCAAAGGACAACATTTTTAGTTTTTCCATAAGCAACACTCATGAAATGCCTGAGCACCCTTGTTGCATAACCGCGATTTCTCATATTCTCTCGCGTGGCAACCGCACCTAAAACCCAAACCTCTGGAAGATGAACAAGCGCCGAAGCCACGCTTAAAACCTCTTTTCCGTTGAAAAGTCCAAAAGTTATCGCCTGATTAACTAAATATTCTGGATCGCTGAAGAATGGAAGCAGAGATTTTGGATTTCTGATAACCCGAACATTATCGTCCTCTCCGTAATATTGGGGTTCTGCGCTCATAACATCAATTTTGTAAATTTCACCGTGCCCATTCCACAGATGGCAGAAAGAATAAGGAAAATGCAAAATGGCCTTTTTAAATGACACGGTGGAAATTAAAGGTAAAAAAGAATCTTCTGATCCTTGCACTATAACGCTGGGCACACTGCCACCATGATACACGAGCATGTATCCCTTAATTCCGTTTTCCCAATCCACATAAAAATCCGTTCTGTTTCTCTCATACTCCAAATCCCACAGTGCAAATGCATTGCGAAGGGCGTCCTTCATGCAGAATTCTTTTAGTTTCTCTAACTTATAGTTTTTAAATATCACATTTGATGTATGGAGGTGCGGTATTAACCTTTTTTCAATAATCAGAATCATAAATTTGAAATAACCGCAAACATTAGCGAAAAGGCTATGACCTCGTATCATGGAAGAATAATAACCTACGATTCATCTGGAAACCTCAAAGATTTTGTAGGATACATCACGGTAAAAGATGGAATCATAAAGAGAGTTAGCAAAGATAAGCCATTGGGAGAGATAGTGGAATACGAAGATAACATAATACTCCCGGGATTTATAGACACGCATATTCACCTACCCCAAATTGGAATAAGAGGAAAGTGGAGCAGCAATCTTCTGAAATGGTTGGAAACCTATGTTTTTCCAGAGGAAAAGAGATTTTTAGATTCGCAATACGCAGAAAAAATGGCTAATTGGTTTTTTGAAGAACTTGCAAAAAATGGAACCACCACAGCTCTCGTTTTTGGTCCACCCAATAAGGAAAGCACAGAAGTTGCGTTTGATGCAGCTAAAAGGTGGAAATTGAGAATTTTTATGGGGCAGACATTGATGGATCAGAACGTTCCTGAAGAGCTAATTACTCCTGTCAACAGAGCAGTTAAAGATGTAAAGTACATGATAAAAAAGTACGGCAAGAGCTATGCACTTACTTTGCGATTTGCACCCGCCTGTACAATGGAGCTCATGAAAAAAACGTCTGAAATTGCCAGATTTCACAAAATTATAATCCAGACCCATATCTCAGAGCAAGTTGAGGAAGTGAAACTGGTTAAAAAGATGTTTAATAATGATTACGCCAAGGTATACGATTTAGCAGGTGCACTATATTCAAAAACAGTGTTAGCGCATGGAATTCATCTGAATGACGTGGAACTAAAGTTAATAAATTCTCGGGGTTCCATGATATCGCACTGTCCATCCTCAAACTTTTTTTTGCATAGTGGAATTATGAATATCAATAAAATGCAACGTGCAGGCATAGAGATTTCTCTCGGCTCAGATATAGCCGGCGGAGCTTACATAAACATGCTTGAAGTTATGCGAGATGCATACTACGCAAATCCACTCTCTCCTTCCGAAATACTCAAAATTCTCACAGTTGGCGGAGCTCGGACTTTGCATATTTCTGACATAACTGGAACCATTGAAACCGGTAAGTATGCAGATTTTGTAGTTTTAGACTCTCCCAATGAAGAAAGCACGGAGGATGCTCTTGCAAATTTAATTTTATATGGAAACCAGAGAAAAATAATTGCCACATACTCTCAAGGAGAGGAAATATGGCATAGGTAATTATCTCAATTTTATTACGTATGCTTTCATGAGCTCGGGCAGAAAAATGTTAAATTTTAAAATTGTTTTTCGTGAGCCATGTACACATTATTTAACAAAAAATCTCGTATGATAGCTCGGAAGATTAATGAAAAATACATAGTTGAGAATTTTGCGGTGCTCTCAAAATTAAATTCTGGAACTCAGAAAATAGGACTACAAGAATACATGGTTGTTCCGAGTAACCTTAGCGATTACTTACATACTATAAAACGCAAGGCGCAGATTATTGGAATTAAAGACATAGGATATATAATTGTAAGATGCGGAATTAGAGCGGGTTCTCGTGTGGTTGAGGGTGGAGTTGGCTCAGGCTCTTTAACAACGGCTCTTCTCTACTATACATATCCAAACGGGCATGTTTACACGTATGAGATCAGAAGCGACCATGCGGAGTTTGCAAAGAGGAACATAGAGAGAATTGAACACAATCATTGGACTTTGAAAATCGGAGATATCACACGCGATGTCACAGAAAGAGATGTTGATGCTTTTTTGGTGGACATTCCTGAGCCATGGAACGCCATAAGCTCTGCGGAACATTCGTTGAAAGTAGGTGGCTGTTTTATGGCGTATGTGCCCACTTACAACCAAATGGAAAAGATATACAAAATAATGAAAACAAAGGGTTTTATAGACATGGAGGCAACATCTCTTTTGAAGATTGATATGCACATAGGAGATTTAGGAACCAGACCTGAAAATATAGAGGTTCCGCATACTGGATTCCTTGTGTTTGGGAGAAAGGCAAGATTGCAAACCTTTTAATCTCTCTTATTATTAATCATAATGTGAATTTTCCATATCCCATAAGAGAAGAACAGGCGAGAATGGCAAAGGACATTGAAGAATCTTTAAAATCTGGACTGCACGTTGTAATTGAAGCGCCCACTGGATTTGGAAAAACAATAACCACTCTTTATTCCGTGCACCGCTTTGCATCAAAAAGAGGATTTCGCATAATTTATTTAGTGCGCACTAATTCACAAGAACAAAAAGTTATGGAAGAAGCGCACAAATTGGGAATCAGGGCAGTTTCAATAATGGGGCGAACACATCTCTGTCCCCTTGTTAGAGAAAATCCAGAGTATGCTCACGCAAATCCGGAAGAACTCGCATTGCTGTGCAGGAAGCTAAGAGAGGAGGTTAGAAAGGGAAACAAAGATGCATGCATATACTATAGCAATTTCCTAAATGATCCTTCCGCGATTCATGACTATATAATGGAAGCGCACACTGCAGAGGAAATCTATTCTCGCGCTGTGGAAGTGGGCGTGTGTCCGTATATGTCCTTAAGAGATTCTCTCAAAAGTGCCGAGCTTGTGGCAGTCCCTTACATATACTATCTGATGCCCATATTGAGAAATGACCTACTGCAGAGAATGAACACCACACTGAGCGAAACAATTTTGGTCGTTGATGAAGCACACAATTTCCCGAATTTTGCTAGGGAAATGTACAGCTTTGAACTTAGTGAGTGGACAATTCAAAGAGCAGAAAAAGAGTGTTTAGAGCACGGTAATCCATCCGTTATGGGAACTCCATGCGCAGATGTTATGGAATTTTTAAAGGAGAGCATATACGCCATGAAAACTTATGCGAAGGATGAGGAGGGTTTGATTCCAGAATATGCCTTTGAGGAAAAAGTATCCTCATATATCGGTATATCAATTAATGACTTCACTCGTTTAGCACTTTCACTTTTAAAAATAGGAATGATGGTTAGAGATTCAAAATTAGCTAAAAGAAAACTACCGAGATCATACATTTACCACATTGGCACATTTCTAATGGAATATAAAAATACATATTCATCAGAGTACATACGCATAATAAAGATGGATAGCAATCCTAAAGTTGAGATATATTGTATGGACCCATCTTTGATCAATGATGCTCTTCTTAATGTTTATTCCTCAGTGCACATTTCCGGAACCCTTTCTATAAATGAATACATTAGAATTCTTGAACTTCCTCCTACAACTTTCAAAATGAGATACTCATCCCCCTTTCCAGATTCAAATTTGAGAGTGTTTTATGTGTCGGATGTAACCACAAAATACGATGAAGTTAAGGAGAACATTGACAAAATAGCATATTACATAGATCACATAAGTGCATTGGGAAGAAATACAGCCGTTTTTTTTACCTCTTACTCACTCCTAAATTCGGTTAGTGAAAAGCTAAAAACAGAGGTTTTGGTGGAGAGACAGGGGATGCAACAGATGGACATGGCTGCACTCATAAACAAATTCAGATCCGAGGGGGGTGTTCTTCTCTCTGTATTTGGCGGAAGAATCGCTGAGGGAATAGATTTTCCGGGAAAACAACTTGAAATAGTGATAATTGCAGGCATTCCCTATCCAAAGCCCACTGCACGGGTGAAAATGCTTATGCACTATTATGATGCTAAATTTGGAGATGGCTGGAATTTTGTATTCCGCATGCCCGCAATAATAAAGATGAAGCAGGCAATAGGCAGGCTTATCCGAACTGAAAGAGACAAAGGTGTTGCTGTAATTCTTGACAGAAGAATAACAAAATTCTCAGAAGAGATTGCAGCCATTAAAAGCGAGGACGTTGTTAAGGATATTGAGAAATTTTTTGATGAAAGTGAAGAAAAAGGGGAGGAGGGGCGTCATCGTGATATGTGATGCTTTGTATACATCTCGTATACCTATGTATGGATATACAAATGTAGTATTTAAAACTTTCTCCAAATCTCTCACATACAAAAACAATGATTTTTAAAATCACTTATTTTGTAATCATAAAATCTGAAATTTTTAATTTTCTGTTCTTGCCCACATATTTATTTTTCAGCTTTTTACGACCTTTTATTTTGTAACTATTAAAAAGTTAATTGAAAAAATGAATTTCACAAACTGAATCCGCAAACTAAAAAATCAATGAAAGCATCATAAAAGAAAATATCATTCATGTTTTACCGCCAATCACTCTTTCTCTACTTTTAATAGCTGCATTTCTACCGGCAATTGCACCTTGCATTATTGCATCCTGCACATTGTCCAAAGGCGCAATCACATCTCCGCACGCAAACACACCCTCTATTGAAGTCTCCAACAATTCACTAACAATAGGACCCTTAGTCTGGGGATTCATATCTGCACCCATCTTTATAAGGTACTTGGCATTTGGTATGCGGCCAGTGGCAAAAATTAGTGTATCACAGTGCAATTCTAACTCTTTTCCTTCGTTCTCAACTATCACTTTGTTAACTCTCCCACGTCCAAGAATGGTTTTTACACGCCCCTTAATCAAATTATATTCAACATTTAAATCTTTATTGGATACAATTCCAACAATCTCCGCACCTCCCTTGCTCATATTTTTTGCAACTATAGCTGCAAATGGTGTACCACCAACTATCAAAACCCTACTTCCCGGCAAATAACCCCTTCTAACCACGAATTCAAGTGCTGCTGTTGCTGTGAAAACTCCTGCAGGGCGGTCTCCGGGAATGTTTAGCATATACCTCGTGATATCCTTCGCACCGGTTGCAAAAATCAAAGTTTTACTCTCTATACTCCTATTTATCAAATATACTTTGAAAATACCACCATCCCTAATCTCTATTTTTTCAATGTGATCGCTCATAAAAGTTTCAACTTTTTTTTCTTCAAACTCTGAAATTAATTTGTTCACAAAATCAATTCCTGAAATCAAACCATCATGATATTTGAACTCCCCATTACTAATAAGTGCAGGCAAACCACCCAAAACAGAATCACGCTCAACAACCGCAACCTTTGCGCCTTCCTCGCTTGCGGCCATGGCAGCACTCAACCCTGCCGGGCCGCCCCCAATAACGGTTACATCGTACACTCTCATACGTATGCAGGACTTGGATATAACCTTTCCGTGGAGATCATTCTCCCAAATATATTACAAACTCTTTGCCATCAATGCGGGCAGCCAGATAATCCTGGGAATGGACAATTTCCATATCGGATTCTTCCAACTTGTATGTTCTCATTCTCATTGTATACAATATGTATACAAACAGGTACTTAAATGTTTGCACAAAAATAACCATGCGGGTTAACAAAGCATGATAGTTTAATATACTCGCAATAAGATATCCCCTTATGACAGATTTACTTTATCTGGATGATTCTTATCTTTCAGAGTTTCGGGCGATTGTAAAAGAAGTGCATAATGGAGGAATAATTCTTGATAAAACTGCTTTTTATGTAGGGGGTGGTGGCCAGCCTTGCGACACAGGGATTATTGAATTTGATGGGATAAAATCAGAGGTTATAGAAGTCAGAAGAGATAATTTTGTACATGTTATTGAGGGACAGTTACCAAAAGTTGGCGAAGAAATCATTGGAAAAATAGATTGGAATAGGAGATACAAAATAATGAGAACTCACACAGCGTTGCATGTGTTATCAGGAGTTGCCTATCAGAACTTTGGAGTAAAAATCACAGGGAATCAGCTCTATCCCGCAAGGGCAAGAGTTGACTTATCATTTGAAAACCTTTCTAAGGAGCTTGTAAAAGAGATAATTGATTCAACCAACGAAGTAATAAAGAGAGATTTAAAGGTCCGAGCCTATTACATCACACCTGAAGAATTTAAATCTCGCCCAGAACTTATGCGTGTAAATCCAAAATTGTACGAGAAATACGAAAAAATCAGAATTGTTGAAATTGAAAACTTTGATGCACAGGCGGACGGAGGCACACATGTTAAAAGTACCTCAGAAATAGGAAGAGTTGTCCTTCAGAAGTATGAGAGCAAAGGAAGAAAGAATAAGAGAATTTATATAGGTGTTGAAAATGATTAAAGTTTCAATAGCCATAATCGCACTCATAGCATTATCTGGAAGTGCATTTGCGATGCCATGGATGAGCATTGAAACGCACACATTGTATCGCACAGACAGCTGGACAAAGTTTTCTGAGCCCATGAAGAATGCGCACATAGCCACGGGTGGTTCAGATTGGGCGGTGTGGAATGAAACAGCCATAGTATTGAATCATAACACCAAAGTTCTTCATTTTTCCGTGTATGGACTCTACAATCTGTGGGTTGGCTCTAGATATATGGCTATGCTTCTAAAAAATGGAACATTTCTAATCACGCCTTCTCATACAATCTCATCTCATTACATCAATGTTTCTCATATAAAGGATGTGAGTTTCTCAAAGAATTATGCTGTGATCTCTGGATCTGATGATATGATTCTAAATTTAAGCACATGGAAGGTTGAGAATTTAAGAGGTTACACATTTCTCGGATTCTCAGGAAGTTCTGAGCTTATATTTGGAAAGAACAACTATCTGTATGGATTTAAAGGCTTTGACAAAGTTTGGAGTTTAAAATTTGAAGAAAAGGTGAGGCAGTGCATTTTTTCAGAGTATTACTATGTATTAACTACCAATCATCTGTATGTACTAAGCCAAAATCATAAAATAATAGCTGCCACGAAGACAAACGGAGAGAAAATAGCTGTTGCTTCCAATAAACCATTTTTACTCTCTGAGATTGAAGACGATGAAGGTGAGGTGCAGTGGATTTTCAATGAATATCAGTTAAAGGGAAATAAACTTGAGATAGCACATACATTTTTCTCGTATGTAAAACCCATAAAAATAGGGGTGCTCGGAAAATACATGGCCTTCTATACACGTAAAACTGTGGATATAATATCCTCAGGGCTTCACATTTACTCAAACAACACGTTCTCAAAGATAGGCATATCCCAGAATTACCTAATTGCAATAAACAAAACTGGGGTTTATACTCTATCATTTGAGAGCATCTCAAAGAGCCTTTCTAAAATAGGGCATGATCAAGATATGGACTGGATTCCTGACTATAAAGACAAAGATGCGGATAACGATGGTATGCCCAACTGGTGGGAAGAGAAGTACGGTCTAAATCCTCTAAATCCATCAGATGCAAATCAGGATCCAGATCATGACGGTTTAACAAATTATCAGGAGTATATGTATGGTACAAACCCAACCAAGTGGGACACGGATGGTGATGGTTTGAGCGATGGCTACGAAATCTCACATGGACTTAATCCCTTAATTCCAAACTACAAGCTGGTTTATGATATGCCGATGATAAATTACCTCATAATGAGTCTATTGATTGTTCTTGCTCTAATTGGCTCAGCGCGTGAGAGAGAGTAAGTTATATATCTCAAATTCAGTTAGGGAAGATATGCTGAAAAGATACGTGTCCATGTTCCGAGAGCAGGTAGCATATTTCTCAACGGCAAATATTGATGAAATACCATCCATTCTAAAAGAAAATGAAAATAGAATAGTGTACGTGGACAATGTGCAGGGATATTCAGTTGTTGGAAATCTATGGGCAGATAGACGTAGAATATACCATGTAATGGGTACAGATTTATTAACAAAGATGCTAAATGCCATTGACAATCCTATTGATTACGATGTGGTGGAAAATGATATGAAAGAACAAAGGGTAGATTTGGATTCCTTGCCCATTCCTCAGTACTATCCGGGAGAAGGGGGAAGATATATAACTTCAGGAGTGGTGTTTTCAGAGTATCGTGGCAAAAGAAACGCATCATTTCATCGGATTATGTTAGTCAATAAAGATATGGGTGTGATTCGCCTAGTTCCGAGGGACCTCTACAGAATGCATCAGGAAGCTATGAAAAACGGGGAAAGTGTGAATATCGCTGTGGCAATAGGGTTGCCACCTCACATTTTGCTATCGGCTGCCACAAGTGTAGATTATGAGGTTGACGAGCTTAAAATAGCATCCTCTTTAAAAAAGCAAATTTCGGGCCAAAGGGAGAGCGTGGTGGAACTTTCAAATGGTGTTTATGTGCCTTATGAATCAGAGATTGTTCTGGAAGGAGAACTTACATCACAGTACATGGAAGAGGGTCCATTCGTGGACATAACCGGGACCTATGATATTGTAAGAAAACAGCCAGTAGTAAAGTTCAATAAAATGTACATTCGTAATCGTACGCTACATCTACTTGTATCTGGAGGCCTTGAGCATTTCAATCTCATGGGTATGCCAAGAGAGCCTACAATCTACCGTGCAGTGTTAAATGAGGGTGTAAATGCTGTGGATGTGCGTCTCACGCCCGGTGGCTGCTCTTGGCTGCATGCAGTAGTTAAAATAAAAAAGAGGAGTGAGGAGGATGGGCGTCGCGCAATTTACGGAGCGTTTAAAGGACACCATTCTCTCAAGCATGTGGTTGTAGTTGATGATGATATTAACATTGATAATCCGTACGATGTGGAATTTGCCATAGCCACACGTTTTCAGGGGGACAGAGACTTAGTTAAAATGGGACCCACTCGTGGTTCTTCGCTAGATCCAAGCGCCTATGAAGGGCACATGACAATAAAGATGGGTTTGGATGCAACTATGCCATTATCAGAGAGAGATAAATTCGTGAGGGTGAAAACTATTAAGTGATTGAGATTATATGGGCAAAACATGGCTGTGTGTCCTCTTGATTATCGGTATGGAAGAGAGAGAGTTAAAAATATATTTTCTGAAGAGAGCAGAGTAAGGTACATGCTCAGGGTAGAAGCAGCGCTTATAAAAGCATGGGCAGACATCGGTGTTGTTCCTGAAAAGTGCGTTGAGATAGTATCCGAGGAAATTGGCAATGTACCTCTAAATCGCGTTAAAGAGATTGAATCTGAAATCAGGCATGATGTAATGGCCATGGTTAGAGCTCTTTCAGAGAGATGCGGTGAGTGTGGAAAATATATCCATTTAGGTGCAACTAGCAATGACATAATTGACACTGCAACAGCTCTGCAACTAAGAGATTTTATGGGAATTCTTGAGGATGATTTAAACAAACTTGAAAATACCCTAGCTAAAATGGCCAAAAAGTATAGCAAAACAGTGATGCTGGGAAGGACCCACGGCCAAGCGGCAGTGCCTATAACTTTTGGATTGAAGCTTGCAAATTACCTAGCGGAGATTTTGAGACACCATGAGAGAGTAAGAGAAATGAAAAATAGAGTTTTGGTGGGTAAGATGATGGGCGCCGTTGGAACGGGTGCGGCCATGGGCGAGTATGCCATTAGAGTTCAAGAACATACAATGAAAAATTTGAATTTGGGAACTGAAGAATCCCCCACGCAGATAATCGCAAGGGACAGATATGTAGAGTTCGTATCAGTAATAAGTGGCATTGCCACTTCTCTGGAAAAATTTGCCACAGAAATCAGAAATCTTCAGAGAAGCGAAATAGATGAAGTTCGCGAAGGTTTTGATGTTGAAAAGCAAGTTGGTTCAAGCACAATGGCTCAGAAGAGAAATCCCATCACTAGCGAAAATATATGCGGACTTGCAAGAGTTTTAAGAGGATTCATCGTGCCCACTCATGAAAGTGCAGTGCTTTGGCATGAGAGAGATCTGACCAACTCATCTGCAGAGCGCTTTATCATACCACATATATGTGTATTAATTGACGATATGATCGTGAAGATGAACTATGTATTTGAGAATTTAGTGATAAATGAAGAAAACATGCGCAGAAATCTCATGGCTCATGAGGAGGTGCTTGCTGAAAGAATAATAATGAGACTTGTGGAGCTTGGATGGAGCAGGCAAGATGCTCATGAGAGAATTCGCAAAGTAGCTATGCAACCCGGAAGGTTCAGAGACAATATTTTGAAGGATAATGAACTATCATATCTTATCGGAAAGGAAATTGACTATTTACTTAATCCAGAAACTTATTTGGGTGCTGCAGAGCAAATCATATCAAACATATTAAAAAAATGGAAAGATTCAAATTAATCTTTTTTTCTCTTTCTTAGTATTGGTATTGCCACAAGAACTACCAATATTGCTATGGCTCCTTGTGAGAACTCAGGTGCGTATGGGACAAAATTAGAGACTGTAGGTGTTGCAGATCCCGTATCCGTAGCTCCATTCCAGTCAGTCATTGTGACACTGTACTTAATAATATGGTAGTTGCCTACTACGCCTATTTCAATTGCTCCAAACTCTCCATTTCGCCCCACACCGACCTTTACATCCTTTGTCGGCTTTCCATCCATCAATATGCGCATAACATGTCCGTTGAATCCATACACCTGCACAACATGCTTTATGTTGTCTTTTGTGTAAAATACCACCTCTGCATAATCGTAGGGAGAGCGTGATTTCTGCGGGGCCGGTGTGGCACCACTCCAACCAGTTGCATTTTCCATTTCTGGAGCTATGTTGCCATGGAGCATATCGCCCTTAACGCTTGCGTAGAAGTAAACCCCATGGGTGTCGTTGTACTCTGAAAACTGATATAAATCTATGTTTGGATTTGGAGCTTTGTGGTGATTATAGTTGAAATTGTTCTCGCCCACTATTGTGTTCCAGTCTTGGAAATATCCATCAATTTGGATGCTCTGAGGGGTTCCTATGTACTCCCTATAATCCCTGCCCCATATTGTATAAACAGAGTCCGTGGAAACTTTGCTAATTCCAACATCAATACCACCACTTTCAACATTGGCAGTATCAACGTGCAAATAATATGTTTTTTTCACAGAAATAGTGTCATTTACATACAGTTTATCTTTGTTTAATTCCTTTATTTGTACCCCTGCAGAGAAGCTCACCGTTAGGTAATTCACTTTAACTGCGCTGTACATTGGAACAAGCTCAACCTCAAGAGTATGGTTATCAAGTGGTGTTTGTATGACCAACAGCGCGGATTTTTCAATGGATACAACAGGTGTGATATCCTGAGTGTATCCGCTCTGTGCAATCACCATTATTTTTGCGTTTGAACTTATTATATGATTCACACCACCTGTTATAACATTGTCTTTTCCTGAATGAACTGCCGCAGTACTCAAAGTTGTCCAGTTCCACTCATGCTGAGCATCATTTTCATCTCCAGAGGTAAATTTCATGAAAGAGCCGCGAACTGTATCATTGTAACCCACAATTTTTATTACATAATCAGCACCAATGTATCCTGTATCATAGCCAGTAGAAGGATTGGAATCATTGTCTATGAATATGTACGCTAAATTTTTATAATCTCCACATTTCAGGAAATTGTCTTCAAATTGCAGGTAAAACTCAAAAGCGCCCCTTGCCTGATGAAAAGCAAATTTATCAATGTTTATATGGTCATTGGATATAGTGTTAGCATCGTAATCTCTATACTTCTGAATAACATTCCAATCTGTGGTCTTCAATGTGTTAGTTGATATGGCAAACACGCCGAATATGAGCAAAAGAACAATTCCGATGACTGTCCAAGCTCCTGCACGTCCTTTGGGGGAGCTCATTGCACCCTTCTTACCCTTTTTACCATTACCATTATTGTTGCTATTCCCATTGATTAAACCATCTTTTTTTCCATTACCGTTTGTTAAACCGTTGATCATGCCCCTTGATCCATTTCTTCGCATAGAGTTGCCATTGACAAATCCTCTTTCCTTCATAATCGTTACCTCCTTTTTTAAGTCTGTGCAATGTAATAGGAACTCGTGATATAAAGTTTACTGTTGCCACTCTTAAAAGTAAATATGCGGGCGCGCCGGGATTTGAACCCGGGATTCCCAGCTTAGAAGGCTGGTGCCCTATCCATGCTAGGCCACGCGCCCTTGGCAGTGGATATTAACCAATTATTTAATTTTTTTTGATTGATTAGGTCATTGTGGAGTACGG
>CAYRMJ010000019.1:0-1917 GCA_964425415.1 uncultured Thermoplasmata archaeon
CACATTTTTTCAGGAACTTTACGTGGTGGAAAAGAAGGAGAAATACATTAAAAAGTCCGTGTGGGGTGATGTGTCCTTTGTACCAATGATAGGTAAACATGGTCACAGACTCGCATAAGATTTTAGAATTTTTATGAGCTCATCATAATTATCAACAATAAAATCAGGATTAAACTGTTTTAGATGCTGCTCATCTCTAAAACCCCATGTGACTGCAATGCTCTTTACTCCTGCACTCTTCGCAGCAAGTACATCTAATTCGGTGTCTCCCACCATGAATACTTCATCCGCACAATCCTTAAATCTGTTTATAATCATGAATATTCCCTCTGGATTCGGTTTTTTATGGCGCACAGCATCTGCATCAACTACCATATCAAACGC
The DNA here is from genome assembly GCA_964425415.1 of uncultured Thermoplasmata archaeon. Taxonomy (GTDB): domain Archaea; phylum Thermoplasmatota; class Thermoplasmata; order Thermoplasmatales; family Aciduliprofundaceae; genus JAADDK01. The sequence continues at coordinate 385 of CAYRMJ010000019.1, forward strand.
GTGTTCCAATCCAAAGTAAGCCAGATCGCGAATAGTTCCAATGCGCCCCTTTGAAGTCAAGATAGCCTTCTTGAAAGGTAATTTCAGCACCTCTTTAACACCTGGATAAAGGCGTATTAATCGCCTAGGTAAAGAGAAGAATTCTCTTCTTATTGCCTCTACCATTTCATCGTTCTCCTCGCCAGTAAGCTCTTTTATTATATCTTCCAAAGGTAATCCAACGGTCATTCTCAGCTGTTTCTCTGATAAGGAGAAACCATAAGATTTGAAAACTTTTCTAAAAACTACCAAAATCTCAGCCCATGAATCTATCAAAGTGCCATCAACATCAAATATGACTATCAAGAGTAACACCTCAATGAATATACAAGCCTCCATTAACATCCAGATTTGCACCTGTGATGTATGATGCATCTTCCGACAAAAGAAAGTATACTGCCTTTGCCACATCCTCAGGTGTGCCAATTCTACCTAAAGGAATTTCTCTTTCTCTATCTTTTCTTTGCTTCTCGGTATAGCTTGCAATTATGTCTGTATCTATTGTCCCAGGGGAAATGGCATTAACTCTTATTCCCTGCGAAGCCAATTGCAGTGCAAGAGAGCGCATCAATCCTAAAACACCAGCTTTTGATGCACCGTAGGCAACACTACTTTTGGATCCGCGAAATGCCAGCTGAGAGGCAATGAAAACAATGGATGATCCACTAGCCATGCAACTTTCAGCCGCTTTCACAACATTGAAAGCGCCCGTTAAATTTACTGCGATTGTTCTGTTCCAATCTTCCAAACTCATAGTTTTGAAGTCTTTCCTTATGTATATCCCTGCGTTTAGCACCAATCCATGGATGGCTCCATACTTCTCACAAAAATCAGATAACATATCTTTTACCTCTGTGTATGAGGATACATCTGCTTGCATGGCAATTGCCCTTCCCCCCTTATTTTTTATCTCTTCAACAACCTGAAAAGCTTGTTTACGGGATTTGTTAAAATTCACAAGCACAAAATAACCTCTCTCAGCAAGTTCCATTGCGATAGCTCTGCCTATTCCTCTTGACGCACCGGTCACAACAGCATTTCTCATAAAAGGTGCATGCAAAAAGAAATAAAAAAATGATAGTTTTAAAACTCCTCAAATTCATCCTCTTCGGTGTGCTCCTCTTTCATGGGTACTTCTTCCGGTGCGTGTTCAATTCCTTTTCCTCTCTTGCCGCTGCGCATCATTCCAAGCAGAGCTATAATCAGTGCCAGAAGTGCCAAACCCACACCAGCGTACGCGACTGTGCTGCTAGTTCCTATCGCTCCATCTTGTGCTTTGTTCTTAGCATCTATTGCACCAACATCATCTTTTATGTTGCTAACATCACCGTTAATCTTTGAAATCTTTCCCTCTATTGCAGTTATGTTATTCTGAATCATGTGCACAAGCGCTGTGTTGTTCTCCTTTATAGCTTTGTTTAATGCGCTTACGTTCTCACTGAGCGCAGACTTCAAGGCACTGAGCTGTGCGCTTAGGTTGTTCAGTTGCGCTTT
>CAYRMJ010000019.1:2017-3361 GCA_964425415.1 uncultured Thermoplasmata archaeon
GCCCAGAGTTGCGGTAGCTGTGGCAGATACAAAGCAGTAACCGTGGCTTTTGCGGTATTTCCAACATCATCTGAAGCCTCCACGACGAACACATTCTGCCCTTCTTTCAAGGTGACTTTGTATGAAAAGTGCCCACTTGAATCCACAGAAACTGGTGCACCGTTAATTGTAACTTTTGCATCAGAATCCGTGGTTCCGTTTATCCACATAGTTGAATCATACGTGAGCGGTAGATTTCCATTTGAAGGCGAAGATATCGTTAGAGACGGCGGTGTAGTATCCACGGTTATCATAAATGTTGTTACGTTTGAATTGCCGCCCTGATCTTCATAATAAACACGTACCATGTGCTCTCCTTCCTCTAGCACAAATGGAGCCATGGCATAGAGGTACTTACCCAAAATTCCCGTGCGATAATCAGGAATCTTTATGCCATCAATCCACCATGTTGCATTCTTTGCGGTGGGAGAATGCACGTGCCCTGCTGAGTCGTTCCACATCACTATGAGGGTTGGTGAGCCACCCACGACAGGAGGAGTTAGAACTATTGCTTTGCCCGGCGCAACAGTATCAACTGCGTGAATCACAACGCTTACTTTGTAAACGCCCCCTGACCCATTCGCTCCGAAGAGTATGGTGGTTAGGTAATATCCTGCTCTTATGGAATAATTAGTGAAGTCATATGAAACGTTGAAGTGATAGGGCATTCCAGAAGTCACATTATTGGGCACATCACTGACTTTGACCTGTGGCAAGCCCGGCAAACCCTCATATACTGAGAGCGTGAATGTACATCCTGATTCCACAGAATAACCATCCACCACGGCAAGCCAGAATGGGTGCGCTGAAGGATCTCCAACCTGCACATATTCGTCACCGCTTGATGTTGCTGAATATCCAAACAAAGTGAAATTTGTGCCATCATCGCTGTAAAACACATACAGGTCAATGTCATCCACATCCGGATTCACGCTCGTTGCCCTTATTGCCAGATACTTCCAGCCCACGGTGTGGAAAATGTAATATTTCTTCTCACCCGTGGATATCGGAATATCAGTGCGGCGGTCCAGATATATCATTGGAGATACTTTCAAATCCACTCCCGTGGAATTTGTGTGCATTCTGAAATTAACAGTGCTCTTTCCAGTAAAGCCTATGTGGTCACCAATGGTATTATAGATGTAAGAAGGTGAATACTGCGTAATGTACACTTTAATTGTGAACTTCTCCGAGGCATTTATACCAGAGTAAAGGACATTGTGAAGGAGCACCTCCATCAGGCCATGCTGTAGCGGTGCGTATATCACTTCTCTCGGTCCTCCGCTGCTAGTCTGCCAAGCGTAC
>CAYRMJ010000019.1:3461-21237 GCA_964425415.1 uncultured Thermoplasmata archaeon
CATTGTTCGTGTTCACTCCATTATCCACATTCAAGAAGAAGAATCTCCAGTCACCAGCTTCAGCTCTCCACATCCAATCGTATAGGCCACGCACATGGCTGTTCTCATAGAGATATGTGTTGTACTCACTGAGATTCTGACCACCCAAAGTGATTACTGATGAAAGAGAATCTATCTTTCCTGCCACAAACACAACCACGGGAACAGAGGAAACATGCGTGCCATCATTTAGGAGAATCTTTCCCTCGTATATCCCCGGATGCGCATTGTTGGGCACGTGTATTGTTGCAGAGAAGGAAGAATAAGATCCACCCTGAACGTTCAACGTTGTTTTACTCAATGATAGCCAGTTCCATTGAACAGCCTTGTATCCAACTATCTTTATGTGGAAGTCCATTGGTATGTCTTTTAATTTTATAACTCTAAGTTGATACCACATGCTTCCATGCAGCCTGCGAATGGGGTCATGCACCATGATGTCAATGGTATTGCCTTGCCCGGCACTCACTTGAATTCTTAGCCGTTCTGGATGCTTGCTGGTAGGCGATGTGGAATTTATATAATCCCACAGATACGCAAGATTATAGTAAATATTCGGTGAGCTGTGTGTCAAATCCTTAGGAGAATCAAGATTCTTGTAGTTGGTATATGCAATTATCTGAAGTAAATCTGTATCGGTGGGTATCTTTGAAGACAGATTTGACAGATTAAACCACACACTGACATCCTTGCTACCTTTCTTTATATGTGCAGTAAGGTTGTATTGGTATGAGAGTTTGTATATGGCAGTTGATATCTCTACATTCGCATTATGCGTTGTGTTTGAATCAAAATTGGTAACTTTGAAATTCTTGGTAAGTGTCTCTCCGGGGTATGCTATTCCTGCAAACATAGGATACTCGTGACCATTGTAATTGCCCACATTCCATATATTGGGTGAGACTCCAATTCCGCTATCGCCAAGGGCCATATCCACAGCTCTGCTCACATTTAGCCAACCAGTACCTTGAGACAGGGGATCGTAATTGTGGTCATCTGCCGCTGATAACAATATGTATTTTGCAGTGTACATATTCGGATATTCACCATAGTGCTGATAGTATGCATCGTAAACCAATGCAAGTCCTCCTGCTGTCACAGGTGTTGCCATTGAGGTTCCAGAGAACAGGTCAAAGTGCATTGCACCATTTCCAACACCACCATAGGAAACATAGTAGTTAAGTGCATAAGGCGTAATTCCAAATTCACCTGTTGTCAAAATATCAGGTGTGGCTTTTCCATTGGAAAACGGTCCGCGGGCAGAGAAATCAACCACATCACCATGATATGAGTCATATTTTCTGCTGTCACCATACATTATCTGCCTGTAACCCCACTCGCTTCCGGCAGCCACGCTTATCGCCGCCTGCACAGCAGGAGATGTGGCCGTACCATATCCCGGCCCACCGTTACCAAGGGCAACTAGGAAGGAGGTTATGGGCACCTTGCCGTACGCCTGAGGAACAATCTCGGCTGCAAAGTCCATTGCTCTGTCCTCGGTTGTGTCCCAGCCGTCCCAATGTATGTCTGAAGAACCCCATGAATTTGATGAGACCTGTGCATCATCTCCGTCATAGAAAGCAGAGGCGTTGATATTTCCAGAAGAGTAGTTGTAATCTCTAAGTATGTAGCCAGTTTCGGAAAATATCCACTCTGTCACACCGTCCATCCAGAAATGTGGTTCAGCAATTATCTTCGCTTTAGGTGCCATACCCACGCCGATTCCATGAAGCGTGACTCCACGTGATGCAGCGTTGGCGGCACAAGCGGTGCCATGAGGATAGTCATCAAAGTCACCCTCAAAAGCAACCAAATCTCCTTTCTTAGGAATGGGTACCTTGGAAGGATCAACCATGTTCCACCACGCGTACATCATGGTCCCTGGAACAGGATGCTTTCCGTCTGAGATGAAGTAAATCATTCCACCAGACCAGTCTGGATATCCGTCGCCACCGTTCCACATTTTGGACGTTTTATTAGATGTTGCATTGTAATCATCTCTGTATGAAACTGGGCTTGATTTGTTTGTAGGCTTTTCATCAGTGAAATCGTAGTTTAGATTCAAATCCACATAAACAGTGTCATAGTTATACTTTGTCTTTGAATCGGTGACTAAAACAGCGGGCAATTCTTTAAAATATGCAAGGTAATTCTCAGTTTCGGGAAGCAATCCAAGGTGATAATGCCCGCTTGCGGATGGAATTCCCTTCACGTTGTAATAGTGCCCGTTGTAATACACAGTTCCATTAGGAAGTGCTGTGGTATTGTAGGTTGTATTAACATACCAGCTGGGTATGCCAGCCAGAGCATAGGCTTTAAGGTCAGTTATTCCATATTCCACGTAAAGGTATGCAGACCATGAATCGTACACAATGGGCCAGCCATAGTATGGAGAGGATGTATTTTCCTCAACAGCCCACGCACCATACAGATTTGGTTGAGCGAAGTCAACTCCAGTATCTACGATGGCTATTTTAACATTTGAACCCATGACTCCCTTCATCCACGCATCTCTAGCGCCATGATGGTAGACCTGATAAATTCCCCTTCCGTAATTTACCGGATTCAAAACATTTCCCTTTCCTCCATCAATAAGTCTCTCTCTTACTCTGTTTTCTGCCTGTATTTCTGCTTTGGGATGATTTGCAATCTTCAAAACGTATGGCTTATGTGATATTTTTTCTATCTGAGCTTTGGTTAGCTGAAGAACCACTATACGGAGTGTGTGTTCCTTCACATGCGCAGTACCTATCTTTGTTTTAACACCAATGCTCCTTAGATAATTTCCAAGGCTGTTCAAATCATTTGTTACCACGTAAACCCATATCTTTTTTGATTTTTCGGTGTGATTCAAAGTGTTTTTCAACACTGGTGTTATCTTTGGGCCTGTGGTAAGCGATTTAATCACAGCATTAACATCGCCATGCTTTACAGATACCTTTTGAATCTCATGTGTCGCTGCAATAGAATTTCCTGCTGGCGCACCAATAAAAAGTACGGATAGCGCCGTTATCACTGTTAGCGCAGCCATCACTATCGCCAGATATTTTCTTTTATTTTTTCCACCAGTCATCATCTTTCCCTCCCTATAAGGGCATGTACGCATGAAAAAATCACATATATATTGATTTCTCCACAAATGTGTAGTACTTTGCCCATTTATTCGTGTGGGAAACGAAATTATTATATTCCACAACCCATATCCCGCGCCCAGTGATTCTCCATGGCTGAACTTTTGAGTGATTTGGAAGCCCGCTACGAGAAGAGGAAGAAGGATATGGACCTCCACAGAATGCTAAGAGACAAGCATAACAGAGAGGCAAGAGAATGGGCGAACAAAAGAGATGAGCTTAACAAAAAGGTAAGAGAGATGGTCGCAGAGGCTAAGGAACACAAAGCAAAGAGAGATGAGCTAAATCAGAAAGTCAAAGAGCTTAAAGAGAAGAGAAGGGAATGGAACGATAAAGTGCAGGAACTGTCAAATCAGCTTAGGGAGGCAAGGAAGAGACTGATGCCTAGAAAGGACATGCCAAACATATCTAAGCTGAAAAAAAGATTGCGGGAACTGGAATTCAAGCAGCAAACCAGCGTGTTGGCTCCAGACAAGGAGAGAGAACTTGTGGAGATTATTGATTCTCTATACAAACAGATTAACGAATACGAAAAAGTCATGGATGAGGAACTCAAAAAGAACGATGAACTTAAAAAGATACAGGATGAACTAAACAAAGCAAGAGAAGAGGCTGAGAAATATCACAAAGAGATTGAAGAATACGTGAAGGAAGCACAGGTGCATCATGACAAGATGATGGAGTTGTTTGAAAAGGCAGATGAAATAAGAAAAGAGGCTGATGAAGCGCATCAGCAGTATCTTGAAAACAAAAAGCGTGCTGATGAAGAGCATGAAAAATTCGTGCAGGCTGCGAAAGATGTAAGGGACTTTGAGAAAATAATAACAGGATTGAAGCAGAAACTAGCCACGAGCAAAAAGAAGAAAGAGAAAGTTGAGGTTAAAGAGCGGGCTAAGGAGATTTACGAGAAATTCAAACGCGGTGAGCCGCTGACCACTGAAGACCTGTTGATACTTCAAAAAGCAGGACTGCTATGAAAATACATCTAATTGCTTCGGACTCCGTTGGAGTTCGCTCTCTATCTCTTTTTGTGGAGGGCAAACCTTCAATTTTTGTTGATCCTTCAGCAGCATTGGGGCCGTATAGGTATGGATTGCCTCCAAAACCAGTAGAGATACAAACTCTCGCTACTGTTAAAAACAGAATAAGAGAATTTGCTGAAAAAACAGATATATTCGTAATTTCTCACTATCACTATGATCATTATGATCCCAACGAGGACTTTTATAAAGGAAAGTTAGTGCTTGCAAAACACTGGAAAGATAAAATAAATTACAGCCAGAAAAAGAGAGCTTTTGCATTTCACGAAAAATTCAATGAGGTGTGTACGATAAAATATGTGGATGGAAAAACATACAACTTCGGAGATATATCTCTTGAATTTTCAGAACCCGTGCCCCACGGAAATGAAGGTACTAAGCTGGGATTTGTGATAATGACAACCATTGACGATGGAAAAAATAGAATTTTGCATGCATCCGATGTGGAAGGCCCTATAGTTGAAAAAAGTGCCGAGTACATAATATCTCAAAATCCAGATATTGCCATAATAGATGGTCCTGCAACTTATTTTTTAGGGTATCGTTTTTCAAAATCAGATTTGGAACGAAGTGTAAAAAATCTTTTAAAAATTGCCGAAGCAGTTCCAGAAGTCATTCTTGACCATCATCTATTAAGGGATCTGAAATTCCGGGATAGATTGAAGGAGGTTTATGAGTACGAAAATGTAAAAACTTTTGCAGAACACAATGGAGAAAGCAACAGAATGCTTGAGGCGCACAGGAGGGAGCTTTAATGGTGAAGAATCTAATTCTAACCTCACAGGATGACCTTGCATCTTTGAACATCAGGGAAAATCTCCTAAAATTAGACACATGGAAAAAAATTGGGGTTTTTAATTCATTTCCTGTGTATGAAAATGACAAATACTACATGGTTCACATAAAAGGCCCAAAAATATATGCTGAAAATGTGGATAAATTAATTGAAGAGAGATTGAAGATTAATTTTGATAACATCATTGTGGCATCTAAACACAAAAGCGCATCAAAGATGAAAACGCTGACTGTTCATCCAATAGGGAATTGGGGCCCTGCAGAATATGGCGGTATGGAAAAAACAGTGGTGCCTACAAATCCTCATCTTATGAGCGAGGCACTTAGATTACTCAAAAAGTACCAACTTGAAAATTACAATGTATCTTTTGAAGCCACTCATCATGGTCCATATCTCACAAAGAGAACTTTCTTCATAGAAATCGGAGCCACGGAGGAAGAATGGAGAGATCAAAAAGCGGGAGAGGTTCTGGCAAATGTGATAATGGAGTTATCTGAAAAAAAATACGTTAGTTTGATGGGCTTTGGCGGCGGTCATTATGTTCCTCTTTTAACAGATATAGTCCTAAAATACCGAGTTTCCATGGGTCACATGGTTCCAAAATATGCAATTCCATACATAGATGAAAGAGTAATCGGTGAGGCGTGTGAAAAATCAAAATGCTCAGGTGCGTACATCCACCGCAAAGGACTTAAGGGAGAGGAGAGGGAAAAAGTAAAAGAAATCCTCAGCTCCCTGAACCTCAAAATATATTCCAGCAAAGATTTAGAACCATTATGATGTTATCTTAACAAACCAATCTTTATCCCGGTACTTCTCAAAGTATTTGTCGCTTTTAGCTTCTTCCTTTAACTCAGGATTGAACTTTGTGGCCATCATAAGAAAGTTTCTGGCACCCATATCGTTGCCCTTCACGCTCATTATGCGCGCTTTCAGGTACAAAGCCTTGCCGTTTTTCATGTTCTTCTTCACAATTTCATTCAACAATTTTTCTGCATCATCCACAGCTCCGGATTCAATGAGTAAACTGGAAAGTTCAAGTTTGTTTTCCTCTGTATCTTCAAGTTCCACCAACTTGCCTGCAAATTTTATGGCTAAATCCAGACGGCCAATGTTTAAAGCCACACTCTTCGCAAATTTTATCGCATCTTTGGATTCGCTCATAATCTTTTCTATGTCCTCATCTCGCATTCCTTTTAAAATCTCTCCAGCATCATCCAGATTTTTCTCCTCAAACGCATGCAAGAACATGTCATAGGGGGATATGGAAATCTGGGACATGGATTCAACGTTAAACTCCTCCATGCCTTCTTCAACTTTTGATTCCTCCTCTTCCGTAACTTTCTCCTCTTCAACTGCTTCTTGTGCTTCTTCTCCCTGCTCTTTCAATTCACTTGCCTCTTTCTCTCCTTCATATATCTTTTCATCAGAGTGCTCAGGCTCAATGCTCCCAAATTCGGATTCTCCTATCCCGATATCTCCAAAAAGCTCAGTAACTTCAATTGGCTTTAACTCCTCCTTTTCCTCCTCCATAGGTGTCTCTTTTGGATTGAGCTCATCGTAGAGCATACTTATATCTGGGTCGTCAGGATATTTATCTTTTAGGGCACTCACAATTTTCTTTGCTTCCTCTATTTTGTCCTCCTTCAAAAGCAACCTAGCTTTGTTTATTAATAAATCTTTATTCTCTGGGTCTAATTCCAGTCCTCTTTCAAGGTATTCTGGTGCACCCGTGATAGTCACGATCTTGTTATAAGCCTTAACAAGTTCCTCACTCTCACCCTTCCCTTCAAGCACCTTGATATACCTCTCCAAAATATCAACATTTTCAGGCTGAATCTTCAATACTTTTTGAAGTGCGTCCTCATTCTCTGGATCCACCTTTAAAGCTCTCTGATACGCAGCAAGTGCTTTGTCATGTTGCCCTTGTATGCGATATGCGTCTCCAAGGAGAAGATGTACTTCAACATTTTCAGGCTCAAGCTTGGATGCTTCTCTGAGACACACCAATGCGTATGGAACCTGCGTATTTCTCTGCAGGAGATCCTTTCCAATCGCCATCCACGCCCTAAAATTTTTAGGATTAATTGTCTTTGCCTTCTCAAGAAGCTTTATTGCAGAGTCATACTGCTTGAGCTTTATCATCTCCTCCCCTGCATCGGTAAGAAGATCTGACAATTTAGCCTTATCCTCCTCAGAAAGTTTGGAGACTTTATCAATATCCTCAGTGACCCAGCGAAGCACCTTTCTAAAACCGAGTATGGCTTTATCTTCATCTCCACGGCTTGCAGCCTCAAATCCCTCTTTAATAACCTTCTCGTAATTTTTCATTATTCCGGATGATTTGTCTTTCTTTTTACCAAATAGTGGCACCACTACCACCTATGAGGGTATAATATGCGTATATCTTATAAAACCTTCGCTTAATTCATTTGTTTTTCGGTAAATACAGCTCATAAATGTCTTCAAATAGGATAGGAGCAACTTTATGTACCTGTTCCAGCATTTTTAAAGCCAAATTGCGTATCTCCCACTGGGCGCTTTTATCACATCTCAGCTTGAAAAAATGCCTCAGTTCTCGCGCATTCATCGTGATCACTATCTTTGTCTCAACACCCTGAGGAAGAGCGAATCTCGCATCCTCCTTCCTTATTCCGCCTTCCACCATCTTTCTGTACAGTTTCTCCGCATGTTTTAGAAATTCCACGTATTCCTCTCGGAATTCACTGTCCATTATCTCATCCGGCACTATGAATTCCACGTTTTTCAATTTCACATACCTCTGCGACTGCTGCGTGTAGCTGGCAAGGCGATGCCTCACCAACTGATGCGTGCACACCCTTGATATGCCCTCAACGCGAAAAGTGAAGCATGCATGCTCAAACACACTCTCATGCCCCAATTTTTGAAGCAAAGCAATGAGATTTTTGACTCTTTCTTCGTTCAGCTCTTTGAAATGTGGAGCATGCGATATTGCCCCGCTCTCCGCCACGAGCTTATCCACATCACCATCTCTGGGGAGAGAATAGGCTATTAACTCCACCTTTAAACATTCTGAGCCCTTGCAGATTTCCATGCTCTGTGATAAAACATTCAATTTAAAACTTTTTCAAAAAAATGGAAGAGATTACTCTTTTTTGATTCTCCAAAACGCGTAAATTATTACGGCTATTGCCACAGCCACCACAACACCCACTGACAATAACAACCAGAGAGCTTGGGATGTGTATGCGCCGTACATTGCAGGTGCATTTGATTCCATTTCCCGAACTTCTGACTCGCTGACCGCCGTAGAATTACCATATCCACCAACAGGTGCTAAATAACCTGAACTCCCTGTGCCCGTAAAGCTCAAATACTCTTTGCTGTACAGCATGGTCTTCTTATCAAGCTCACCCTTCACCGTATGTCCCAGAACAAGCTCCATGTAGTTTTTCATAGTTGCACTGATGTTACTTTGAGAGTTACCCAAAAGTCCAGGGACCACGTTTGAACCCGGTATTGCATCAAAAGCCATAATTGGAATGGCAACAAATATTCCCGGATGTCCTTCTCCGAAGAAAAACGGTGAGCCAATATCCACCTTTCCACCATAAGGTTTATTTTTAAAGTGATGTGAGAAATCAAAGCTTGCGATCATTTTTCCATAAGAAAATCCCGAACCCTGTGCGCTGAGATGTGCCTTTCCTGTTATATCCTCTGAGGCATGCCCACTGTAAGTGGCGATGTAGTCCTCACTTAGCATGGATGTTGAACCGTTAATTATTATGTATGGCAGAGGTTTTTGAAAATCCACCTTGGACGTGATGTCCAAAGATCCCACCACGTATAGACCAAAGCTTCCAACTCCTGAATCATTAGCGTTGGTATGGTGAATGGTCATGTTTGAAGATATATCCAGGGGCTTTTTGGTAAAAACATGAAATGTTAGGGATTTTATTCCGTAGTAGGATACCTCTGGCTTATTTACCTTAACTAAACTGAAATCTCCATTGTAAACGAACCAGACATTTCTATCTTCCAAATCAACATTTATTTTATCTTTTGAATTGTCAATATTGGATTTTGATTGGATTGTGCCTTTAATCATTCCGTAGGAGTAAAACACACCTTCAAAGTGGAACATGCTCATTCCCTTATTTGTGCCAATGAACTTTATAAAATAAGCTAGAGCACTCTTTCCGCTGAGCACTCCATCAAAGCTCACATTGTCCGTCTTGTACTCTTTTGAAAATGCTGTTTTCCAATCAGTAATCCATTTATAGCCTGCAGTTTGCCCCGAACTCCACGCAGTCCCGTAAGGAACCAGCAAAAGAGCAAGCACCACTATCACGCTAATTCCAGTTATGTATATGCCCTTCATAGTTAGACTATGAAGAATAAAGATTTAAATATTTCGCAGAACCAAATTGTTTTCTTTTCGTAAAATTTTAATATGGTCTTAAGTATTCAATCACCGATGAAAATCAGAATATACGATGGGGCGCAGAGCATTGGTGGAACGAAAATATACATTGGAAATGAAAAAAATGGACTGTTTCTTGATTTTGGTTTGAATTTTGAGAAAATAAATAAATACTTCAAAAATTTCATTAAAATAAGGGATATAAGAGGGCTGCACGACCCCATTGAGATGGATTTATTGCCAAAAATAAATGTATATAGAAAAGACCTTTTTACTAGAGATGTTCGCACCACGCATTGGGAAAATGTACCTCTGGACGCCGTTTTGATAACCCATGCGCATCTTGACCATTATGGAATGCTCGGATATGTGGACTTTGATGTTCCGGTGGTGGCAAGCCCAGAGACCTTTGCCATAATAAAGGCGTATCAGGATATGGGTCAGAGTGAAATTGGAAAGGATGTGCTTTTTGCACCCCCGAGAGAAGCTTCAAAATACGATGGGTTAGTGCTCTCCAAAAAAAGAATAACGAAAAAAGAGGTGGGTGAGGGTGGCAAATGTGAGAATTTACTGATGAGGGAGTTGTACACAACATACACACCATCTGATAATTTTTTTAATTTTATGATTTTGCAGAATGGCAATAAAAAGGCTGATTGTCTCAAAGATAATTTGAAGGTTCACACCAATCTTGACGAACTTCCATTCTCAGTAAAAGCTTACTCGGTAGATCATTCAATATACGGGGCGGTTGGATACATAATCGGCACAGAAACTGGAAACATTGTGTACACCGGAGACTTCAGGATGCATGGTGCCAATGGAGCTTCCACTGAAATTTTCAAAGCTCATGCTAAAAATGCCCATGTGCTCATAGTTGAAGGTACCCGTTTGAACGATGAACTCCACGCAAGAATCACTGAGAAGGATGTTTTAGAAAAATGTGCGGAAGTGGTTGAAAATGAAAAAGGGTTGATTATAGCAGATTTTTCAGCACGAAATTTTGAGAGATTAAAAGAGTTTGAAGATATCGCAAATAAAGAGGGCCGTGTGTTAGTTATAACTGAAAAAGATGCCTATGCCATCCATGGAATAAACACCACAAAAACAAAGATTCCCACTGATAATTTGTTAGTTCTTGATAAATTAAAAGGCAAAAAAGAAGGTTGGATGAATGCTCTGGATAGCTGGAATTATAAAATGATAAAAGCAGAAGAAATAAAAAGAAACCCTGAAAATTACATTTTGGCCTTCTCACTTTACGATTTTCCGACTCTAATGGATATAAAGCCCAAAGGAGGCACCTACATTTACTCATCCACCGAGGCTTTTTCAGAGGATATGGAACTTGATTTTTATCTGATATGGAACTGGCTAAAGAAATACAACATAAAAAGTGCAGGCTTCACATTAAAAGATGGAAAGTTGGAATTTCAGAGAGGGTTCCACGCATCCGGGCATGTGCATCCACAGGACCTGTTTAAGTTCATAGATGAGGTGAATCCAGACATAATTATTCCCGTTCACACGAAGCATCCTGAAGCGTTTGTGAAGATGTATGGAGACAAAATACACACAGACTATGAATTTTCACAATAAAAATATGAAGGGTGGGTTCATCGTGAAAAATCAGTAGATGTATATTGTTGCATAATCTCCGTTTGCAAAGCTGTATATGTAGTACCACCCCGGCTCAACATTGCTGGGCACAGTCCATGAATAATCCACTTCCTCTCCCGGCTGAAGAAGTACCATGCTATTTCCCTTATTCTCGTATATCTCATTACCACTACCGTCGTACACTGCAAATCCTGCGCTGAACATCGCTGGTGATGTTCCCATGTTCACGATGGTAATTTCCACAGTGTTTCCGGGATAGTAAACGTTGTCATCCGTGAAAACGGAAACATACTCGTTGTCGTAGTTTGAATATGCCTGTGAGCCAATGACCTTAACGGTCGTGTTGCTTTTGGGTGCGTTGCCCGCCCATGCTTCTATGTAAAGCACGCCACTAACGTTATCAGGAACATTCCAGTCAATATAGGCTGTGTAGCTCTTTCCGGGATTGATGTTTACCACATGCCAGACCACATACTTTGGCTCAAATTTCACATTATCAACCTTTTTCAACGCACTGCCCTCATACATGTAGATGTTTGCATACGCATAAACAGGAGCGTGGTCAGAGAGTCCAAAGGGCACAGCACCATCATTTGTTACTTTAACTGCAATTTTCACTGAATCCCCCGGCTTTACCGTGCTCACCTTCTCCTCTCCGTTGAACAGGTAAACTTGAGTGCTGACCTTAGCCTCTCCGCCGTGAGCGAACATTGCCCCGTACACTCCGAGGAGTATTATTCCGACAGTTATTATACCCACTACCTTCCATTTCATTCCAATCACCTGATTTGTGTATTTCAAAGATGTATTTAAACTTTATTGTGTTGTTACACTTTGATATGTAACAAAAATTTTGAGCTGAGAAAATACCCAATTATACCGCACTTTCAAAAGATATTCAAAAAATCATCGGCTATCCTTGAGCAACTTTCTCCTGAGGTAAGGAACCCATGTTGTTTCAACGATCACGGTTATGAGAACGGTGATTACCGTGGCGCTGAGAATTATCTCACCCCAATAAATCATCTGTGCATTATGATACTGTAATCCGAGAGCGAGGGGCACACCCGCAAGCGCAGAGGGCACAACACCCCGAGGGCCTTCCAAAGAGATGAAAAGATACTTTCTGAAATTCCATTTGGGTAGTATTGTTAAGGTTGCAACAGGACGTGCAACGAAAATTATAAAGATTGCGATCAAAGAGCCGTATAGAATAACCTCTGGAGTAAGCATTGCAAGGTTGAGACTCGCACCTAAAAGCACAAATATGAAAGTCGTGCCAAGAGTTGAAAGAGAGTCGTTAAAGTTCATGTGCCACCTTATTGCGCTCTGCACTTCCGGAGAGTTGTCATGGAAAAAATCGTCATGATTGCCCAGCAAAATGCCTATTACGGTAGCCACCAAAAATCCAGAGGCATTTACAACTTCGCCCACCACAAATCCTCCAAATGCCAGAGCCAGAGAGAGCATCTCCACATAAGGAGACTTCACCAATTTTATTTTTTTGATGGACTTGTATCCAGCATAGGCAATGAGTGCGCCGATGAGCAATGACATGCCAACTTCATAGAGGAAGTACAGAACTGCTGCCGGATATAGAGTTACATACTTAGCAATGTTTTCAACCAACTGTGCACTTGAAGCTTGCGGTATCACAAAAACCAGTGCGACGGATGTGAGCACGATTCCAAGTGGGTCGTTGAATATTGATTCTGTAACTATGACAGTTTCAATGTCTCTATCCACGCGGTACTGCTTGAAAAGCGGAATCAATGTGGCGGGATCTGTTGCAGAGACTATTGCTCCAAATAAAAATCCCACTTCAAAAGGAGCATGAAATACGAAGGAAAAAGCAAATCCTGTTAGGAGTGCAGTGATTAAGAGACCGAGGGTGTCAAGTATGGCAATTGTGGTGAAATTCTTGATCAACAGTGAGCGCAAAAGATGAAAGCCCTCAGCGAAAAGGATGATGAACAGTCCAAAAACCCGCACATACTCAAACAATATGAGCGCCAAATTTCTACCCACAATTCCAAATACTGGCCCTGCAAGTATTCCGAAGATTATGAGGAGCGGAATATATGATATGTTTGTTTTACGGCTTATTAAAAGTGCAATTATACCCAATATTAGAGTAACTAAAACCACATACGCTACCACATCCACCGTGGAGTGCAGCACGAAGGATATATTGAAGGACATAGCCATCACCTTTCATAACGGAAAAACTTTGTGGTACATAATGATTCGCAAACATTGAAAAGGCTTATTTAGTGGCACCACATATTTCATTTATGCGAGTCATAATTGCAATCACCGGCGCGTCTGGGGTAATAATGGGAATCAAACTTCTTGAAAAACTTGGAGAGGAGAAATTGCTAATAATTTCAAAAAATGCGAAGAAGATAATTGAATCTGAAACTGAATATTCGTACAGTGAGGTCATTGATATGGCCAATGCACATTATGAAAATGAAGAAATTGCAGTGGATATTGCATCTGGTACCAATAAATTTGATGCTCTCGTCATAGTACCATGTTCAATGAACACACTCTCAAAAATTGCCTGCGGAATTGCGGATAATCTGACAACTCGTGTGGCTGCCGTGGCTTTGAAAGAGAGAAGAAAAATAATAATTGTGCCGAGGGAAACTCCATTAAATGAGATCGCTTTGAAAAACATGCTCAAATTGGCTCAAATGGGTGTGATTATCATTCCGCCTATGCCTGCATTTTATCTAAAACCTAAGAGTGTGGTGGACATCGTTGATTATGTGGTGGGTAAGATTATGGACCATTTGGGACTGAAACACGATTTATATGAACCCTATTCACCCTGAACTTTTCTAACATAAAGCCACAGTACAAACACGGCGCCCACAACGATTATGAAGTAATACAAGCCGTACAGTGGAAGCAGAATATATAATGCAAAGAGTGATAAATTTGTCGCATATCTCAACGGCTTAATCCTCTTCTGTTCATCTTTATTTTTTGTAATCAACTTTGAAATGTACACGCCTACCAAGAAAACGGCAAACAGCACGATGGGTGAATTAAACAGGTCAAATTTACTGTACTCAACCCAGCCACCAGATGTTGTGAAGTACATGCCTAAAATCAATCTTGCAGTAAAAGCTGGAGGATAGTTCACACTTCCAAATCCTGCGATTACCTCGGTATGGCGCACATTCACAGCTCCGAAATGAAATTTCATCAATTCTGATTTGTTGCTCACAACCGCGTAGAAGGGTGCAAGAGTCAGATTTTCACTAACTGCTGGATATTTTCCTGATTGCGGCTCTCCTCGTATCACCATTCTCAAAATGATGTCATCCGTTGAAGTGACAGGTCCTATGAGTCCCTTAACATCGTTTTCGTCGTACAATATGCCCTGTTTGTCCCCATGCAACGGTCCAGATTGCAAAATACGCACAAATCCTAAATAGCCGCATCCAAACTTGTTTTTCTCCACCACAGGCTCAAGGTCCTCTTTAAAATACTGTGAAGCCCTCGCCAAATCAATGTTTTTCACATGGTACCTCTCCCCTATTGCTTCTCTAAGCTCTTTGGCCAGCTCTCCGTGAATTATCCAAGTTATGTGTCCTCCAAAAACTCCGGCCACATCCAATATCTGAAGCTCTGCATTAACCTCAAGGGATGCTTTTTCTGTGCTTCCAAACACAGGCATTGCCACAGCGAGAATCAAAATCATTGAAACTGCAACCAAACCCCGCATAAATAAAGATAGATGGAAAAATTACTTAAATTTTTTCTTATTTTCCATCTTTCCACGAGAGAACGGGCTTGCGGGCGGCCAGCACGTCGTCCACTCTCTTTATCGCCGTGTTGTGCGGAGCCTCTTCCAGCAACTGCGGATTCTCCTCTGCCTCCTTCGCAATCTGGATCATTATATCTGCGAATCTGTCCAGCGTTTCCTTGTTCTCGCTCTCGGTGGGTTCAATCATTAGCGCTTCGTGCACGATGAGCGGGAAATAAACGGTGGGCGCGTGCACTCCGAAGTCAAGAAGCCTCTTTCCCACGTCCAGAGCCTTCGCGTTCTTGGGCTTGACAACGAACTCGTGCTTTCTCAGGTCCTTGTATGGAAGCTCATAATGGCCCTTCAATTTCTCCTTGAGGTAGTTTGCGTTTACCACTGCCCTTATTGTGTCTTCCTTCAATCCTGCACCGCCTCTTCTCTTCATGTAAGCCCATGCCTTAACTATGACTCCGAAATTTCCGTAAAATGAACGCACTTTTCCAATGGTGTGCTTCACATTGTAATCCAGATAGTACTTCTCTCCATCGTACCGCACCACGGGCACGGGCAGGAAATCAACAAGCTCGCCGCGAACTCCAACTGGCCCACTTCCCGGACCGCCGCCGCCATGCGGGGTGCTGAAGGTCTTGTGTAAATTGAGATGCACTATGTCAAAGCCCATCAATCCCGGGGAGGTTATGCCCATTATTGCATTCAAATTTGCGCCATCGTAGTAAAGCAACGCACCGTTCTTGTGCATTATCTTTGCAATCTCCAATATGTCCTCTTCAAATATGCCCAGCGTGTTTGGATTCGTGATCATGAACGCAGCCGTCGTGTCGTCCACTGCACTCTCCAGAGCCTCCAAATCAACCATGCCTCTGCTGTTTGATGGAATCTCAATGACGTTGAATCCTGCCATTGCGGCGCTTGCCGGATTGGTGCCATGTGCTGAATCAGGTAATATAACGTTTCTCCTCTTATCCAGCTCTCCATGGAACTCGTGATACGCGCGAACCAATAGCATTCCCGTGAACTCGCCATGCGCGCCCGCCGCTGGCTGAAGGGTGAAATCGTCCATGTCCGTTATCCTCTTCAGCATCTCCTGAGTTTCATACATTATCTGCAGTGCTCCCTGCACGGTGCTTTCGTGCTGATATGGATGCAGATATGCGAACCATCTTGCAATCTCCTCGTTGAGCTTGGGGTTGTACTTCATGGTGCAGGAGCCGAGTGGATAGGTGTTGATATCCACACCGTAGTTCATCTGCGACAATCTCGTGTAATGCCTGACAACCTGCCATTCTTCCAGATTTGGAATGTTAAGCCTATCTCTCTTCATATTCTCAGGAACATCCACCTCAACATTTTTCTCTTCCTCGCCCCTGATTTCAATCAGCAGAGGCTCATCGTAACTTGCCTGCCTGTACATTCAGACCACCTCCTTCAAAGCGCTCACTAACTTGTCCATATCTTCCTCCCGATGCATCTCCGTGGTAGCCAAGAGCATTGCATTTGGCACGTTTCTGTAGCAGCCAGCGTTGATTGGCAATCCCCCATGCACTCCTCTCTTCAGAAGTTTCTCGCCTATCTCGTGGGGATTTCCCGGCAATTTCACCAGAAATTCGTTGAAGTGCGGGGCGTTGAAAATGGGCGCATCAAATCCAGAGTTTTTCAATTTTTGCATCAGTTTCTTAGCATTGTCCATGTTCTTCTTCGCCAGAGCCTTCAATCCGTTGGCACCGTAGTACGCAACGAACGCAACGGTGAACAGAGCGCACAGAGCCTCGTTGGAGCATATGTTGCTGGTGGCTTTTCCTCTTCGTATGTGCTGCTCTCTTGTCTGCAGGGTCATGGTGAATGCCCTTCTCCCATCCTTATCAACGGTCTCTCCTATCAACCGTCCCGGCATCTTTCTAACGTACTCCTTCTTCGTGGCGAACACGCCCAGCAGGGGCCCTCCGAAGCTTATTGGATTGCCGAGAATCTGTCCCTCTCCTATCACTATATCCGCTCCGTACTCGCCCGGGGGCTTGAGAAGTGCCAGAGACAGAGGATTCACGCCAACCACATAAGCAGCCTTTCCCACCATATCCTTTATCTTCAGGGCGTTTTCATCAATCACGCCGAAGAAGTTGGGATTCTCAACGTAAACCATGGCTGTGTTATCATCAATCATGCCGGATAGAGAATCCAGGTCAACCATTCCCCTGTCGTTAAGGGGGTACTTTTTCACGTTCATTCCCAGCCCGGCAATGTAGTTTTTCAGCACGCTCTCCTTCTCCCAGTGCAGGTTCTCCGGAATCAAAACATCCTTGCGGTGGTTCAGCCGATACGCCATCCTCGCAGCCTCGCCGAGAGCGGTGGAGGCATCGTACATTGACGAATTTGCCACATCCATTCCCGTGAGCTCTGCAATCACGCTCTGATACTCAAACAGTGCCTGAAGCATACCCTGAGAAATCTCTGGCTGGTAAGGGGTGTAAGAGGTGTAGAACTCTGAGCGGCCCACTATGGCCAGAACTGCGGGGGGTATGTAGTGCATATAAACTCCCGCTCCCAAAAAGCTGGGCATGGAGAAGAAATCCCTGTTTTTATCAGCAAGGTTCTTTGCATATCTGTACAGCTCGTACTCGTCCATGCTCTCAATATCAATTTCTCCCTTTCTCACCTCTTGTGGTATGTCGCTGAAAAGCTCTTCCCATGAGCTAAGGCCCATATCCTTGATCATGCGGTCCACATCTTTCATGCGTAGGGAATCATTTTGCATACCTTAAACCTTTTGCGAATGTAGGAAGTGTTAAATCTACACATCTCATGCCCCATTTATGATTCCTGCATCCGTTAGGTCATTGAGAATTGAATACGCAATAAGGGACGACGTCGTTCCCGCAAGGGAGTTGGAAAAGAGAGGAATAGAGGTTTTGAAGCTCAACATCGGAGACCCCATAAAGTACGATTTCAAAACCCCGGAGCACATAAGGA